>JALVZN010000071.1 GCA_027037615.1 Caldifarciminota bacterium
AGCACTCTGGTTTTGCCTGAACCAGCGCCTGCGATCACAAGGACGGGCCCTTCCGTCGTCAAAACGGCTTCCTTCTGCTGTTCGTTAAGGGTGTCCAGCAGTTTCTTCTGGTCGATTTTGAAAATCATGTCTTCGAACATGGGTGGATAGGGTAAAGCGGCACACGAATGGGGTCAATTGGGCGTTATCACTCATTTAAATGTTATCAAAATAGAAGTGATTTACGATCAAAAAGCTACCCATTAGCTTCTCGCAGCTTCTCTGAAAGGGCGCAATTGCTTGTTCCTGATGAAATTTTGCTAAAAAAAGCCATAGGAAAAGCATCCCTCGCCACTAAATGCAGATCTCTGAGATCTATCGGAAGTTATGGATCCATCACAACTTTTTCTTGCCATGCAGGGAAATAGTGAAGAAGTAAGTGATTGCTCTAAGCACAGGCACGCTCAAGGTCAAGTTGTTGTGCTCTAATTCTAAAGCTCTCTAATCATAATATCTTTTTAGCCTTTCCTCTAATAATCTTTCAAGGTTTCTATAAGGAGTTGAATGTTGTTGTTTGAAAAATTCTAAAATTAATCTGAGAGCCTCCCCACTTCCAAACAAAACATGGATTATCCCTTCTTCCCACAGCTTGTCGTTCTGTAGGATTTTTCTCCAGTATCTGATTTCTAATTCTTTAATTTCTTCAAAACTTTCTTCTGGATTTTCGTCAAAATTTACTTCTGGTAATTCTGGCAGCTCATCTTTCCATCTTTTGAGCCATCGTATCAAATCATCCCATATTTGAGGATTATTGAAATACTCAAATAATTCACGGCCATAAAATAGATGAAGTTCTACACCATAAAAATTAGAAAATTCTCTAAGTTTCTCAACATAGAAATTTTGATTTTTCCTTAGATCTGGGTCTATAAAATACATAATACCAATCAAATTCCTGCCATGGGACTTATGTAGGAATTCCAATTTCTTTTCAAAATTGTTTATTTGGCCTCTCTTCTTTGTAGAGTCATGATCATCCCGCACTTTTTGCTCAATGAAATAATATGTGGTTCCATTGGTAAAATACTGGTCAATAGAAAGTGTGTCTCCCTCACTATTTTTGATATTTTTGGGAAGATTTTTATATCCCAAATCCTCAATAATTTCTGTGATTAGTTCTTCTATTGCATCTCCAAATCTTATCTCATGAGATTGTAAAAGATGTTGGAGGATTTTGGCACCTGGCTTAGTAGGTCTAAACAAGCCTATGAAACGTTCTGGTCTTTCAGCCAATTTTTTCAAAAGATCTCTTTTCTCTCCTTCAAAAATGTGCCTGTTTAGTACCTCCTTAAATCTTTCATAATTCATCAGTTATCTACCTCCAGTTTCATGTATTCTTGTATTTTTCTTCTTTGTTTTTTTTGCGATATGTTTAAATTAATATTTAGCGGTTTTTGAAATCTCTTTTTAATACCCTCTACATATTTTGAATTGATTTCTATCATTATGAAGTTTCTGTTAAGTGCTTTAGCAACATATCCAGTTGTGCCCACACCTGCCACAGGATCCAAAACAACATCTCCCTCTTTTGTAGAAGTTAATATAACCCGCTTCAAAAGCTCAATTGGTTTCTGAGTGGAGTGTAACTTTTTACCTTTTTCATCTTTTAATCTCTCTTTACCATTGCATATTGGCAAAACCCAAACATTTGCTCCGACTTTTCCAATTCCAAATTTCTTTGCCCACTCTTTATTAAAGGTATATCTCTTCGCTTTTTTGTCTTTTACTGCCCATATTAAGGTCTCTGTTGCATTTGTAAATCTAACTCCCAACCAATTGGGCATTGGATTTGTTTTTACCCAATGAACATCATTGAGTATCCAAAACCCCAAATCCTGCATAATTTTGCCAATTCTAAAAATACTGTGATATGTAGCAATTACCCAAATAGTAGCATTGGGTTTCATGACCCTTTTAAGCTCTGTTAAGATGTTTTTTATGAAATTGTCATATTCTTCAAATGATCCGAATTTGTCCCAATCATCATTCACAGCATCGACTTCCGTTTTAACAGTCCAACGCCTCAGTTTTTTATTTGGTAGTTGTAGAAAATAGGGCGGATCCATAAAGATCATATCAACAGATTCCTCAGGTAATTTTTTAAGAACCTTTAAAGCATCGCCCAGAATCACCCTGTTTAAAACATCCTCCAAAGAATATTTTTTAATCTCAGGTTTATCTTCAATCACCAGATCATCGGCTATTTTTGGAGCATTTTCGTTCACGATCTTCCTTAATGTCTTACCACCAAATAACTCTTTTTGAGTTTTAACACCTCTGTTTGTCATATATGTTCCTCCTTATTTGGTTTTTAAAGGTGTGGTACGGAATTTCCACTAACTCATTCGTACATGCACTGCAGATATACTCCGTATTTGGAGTGATATCCGCAATACTGCACATATACATCCCTTTGAGTGAGATCATATCCCCTTCTCCTCTATAAGCCTATCAAGTGGGGCTTCAATCTTTGTAATACTTGCTTTGCTTACATGCATGTAAATTTCAGTGGTCTTGCTGCTTCTATGCTCTAAAGACGCTCTAAAAGTTTTTGAATGTATCATAGTGAAGCAAGCTCCTTCAGAATTATGCCCACCAAAACTTGTCATCGCTTAGTAATATCAAGCAAGGAAAATCGAAAAATCAAGTTATCGCTATAACTCACCTGAAATGTTAGAGAAACGAACCCACGCATAAAATTGCTTAATGAGCTACTCTCTGTTCGGTGAGGTTTAGTAATAAAATCAAATGGAAGTTAACATTTCCTCGGTAACATTTTCATTTGACTTGACACGGATACACCTCTCACATCACGGATATGCTTGAAATTGCATTATTTTCGCTCTGACATTACCCTAAAAAGCATGAACCTGTTAGGAATAGCATTGATGATAGCATCGATGAGCTATGCGCAAAAGCAGGCTCTTATCGATGCCGCTGGAGCACATTGGAAAGCAGGCAGCACATGGGTCTCTGCTCTGCCAGAAGATGTCAGAAGGGCTATGCTTGGGGTTAAACCTGAGCCACTGCCTCCTGACAAATACATAGAGTTCGATCAGGAAGCGGTTAAGTCGAGGATAGACTGGCGGGACATCAACGGCCACAGTTATGTCACAGGGATACGGAATCAGGGCGGTTGTGGCAGCTGCTGGGCGTTCGGCGGACTGGCGACACTTGAGGCCGTCATCAAGATAGCTGCCGATGATCCCGATGAGGAGCTCGACCTGTCCGAGCAGTTCCTTCTCTCATGTTCGCCCGGAGGTTGTTCAGGCTACTCTCTCACCGGCACATCCAATTTTCTGAGGTCAACAGGGACGATAACGGAGGAATGCATGCCTTACAGGGCGGACGACCACATCCCATGTTCGGCTCACTGTTCGGATTACCTCTACAAAATCAGGCATGTGAGGGCATGGCACTGGACATCAGGGGTCAACAACATCAAGGCAGCGCTTCAAAACGGCCCGGTCTATGTGGCATTTGAGGTATTTGCCGACTTCTACGACTACACAGGCGGCGTCTATCAGCATGTCTATGGCGGTTCAGAGGGATGGCACGCCGTTTCGATAGTTGGCTACGACGATTCGCTCAACGCATGGCTCGCCAAAAACAGCTGGGGCGAATCGTGGGGCGAACATGGATATTTCTGGATAGCCTACGGCCAGTGTCACATTGACGAAGATGCCATAATCTACACGCCCGACACCGCCGTCTATCCGTTCGTCAGCCTCGTCAGCGTGACGACGGTTGAGGATTCCGGTGACGGCAACGGCGTCCTGAATCCGGGCGAGCGCGGCAGCATAATGGCCGTGATAGCGGCTCACGGCTCGTTCGCCGACCTCGTCAACCCCGTGTATTCGACATCGATTCCGGATTCGGGCATTCAGATCATCACGGACTCCGTTGTTGGGGCGAATTTGCCGGCTGGCGACACCGATACGGTCTTCTTCGAGGTCAGGATTGCTCCGTATGCGGCGTCCGACTACTACCCCGTTGAGCTTACCGTCACGGGCGGTGAGCAGGCACATCCTTATGAAGCGCATCTCGAATCGAGATTTTATGTCTCCATGTTCATGGCGAACTGGCCTGTGCAGCTGAATTCGAGCGTCAGGAAATCGCCCGTCCTTCTGCCCGATGTCCACAATGTCGCACTTGTCACCGACGACGGGATAATCCACCTCTTGAACGAGCAGGGTCAGGAACTTGAAGGCTATCCGTTCGAGACAGGGCAGCATGTGTTCTCGGCGCCCACTGCGGTGCCATCGGATGGAGGAACTGAGCTCGCCGTCACGGCCGTGTCTGGACACCTTTTCGTGATAGATCCGGCTCATGTTGATAGCATGTTAGATGTCCAGATAGGCGAGCCGATAGCCGCCACGCCTGCGGTGGCCGATGTGGACATGGATGGCACACCTGAGATCGTTTTCCCGTCTCTGAGGTCGTTGTGGGCCGTTGAGCCGAACGGCGATGTGAGGAACGGCTTTCCGATAAGCGGGTTGGGCTCCGTCTGGCCTGTCTCACTTGCCGATCTGGACGGTGACGGCAGGCGTGAGATCGTGGTCGCTACAACCAACTCAGGCCTGTATGCGGTCAACGATGACGGCTCCTTCACATCCACTAATTGGCCGCTGTTTCAGGGACACAGGCTGAACGAACCCGTTGTGGCGGATTTCGGGAGCGGGATTGAGATAGCGCTCATCGTAAACGACAGCACCATCTACTTTGTCAATTCGGACGGCGAGGTAACGGGGCATATCGACATCGGCGCTCCTTCTAACTCATTGATTGCAAGCGATATGGATGGCGACGGCCATGCTGAGCTCGTGTGCGCCACTATGGACGGGACGATTCACATCTACCGGCGCGATGGCACCGAACTGCCCAACTGGCCGTTAACTCTGGACGGCGAGAGCTTCGAATACCCTGCATCCACCGTCGATATGGACGGCGATAGCCAGCTTGAGGTCGTGATCGGCAGTGGTGACGGCACGATTTACACGCTGAATGCGGCGGGCAACGAGCTGCCGCCCATCGAGACGGAGGCTTTGACGCCACAACCCATCGAGATCGGGTATTTAGACGGAGATAACGATGTGGAGGCGCTCTTTGTCGGCGGCACGATGCTGTATGTCATTGACTACCAATGGTCGCCGTCAGATGCGATGCAGGGATGGCCTGCCTATCGCGGAAATATCTATCGGACAGGGAATTACCTCGATCTCAATCCTCAAAGCGTCGCTGAGGGGCCGAATGTCACATCACCGATCGCATTCTCGGTCAAACGGAATGTTATCGGCGATTTCGCAGTTGTCGAACTATCGCTGGATTCACGCTCAAAAGTCGATATCTCCGTCATCGACATAGCGGGCAGGCTGGTAACGGCATACTCAGGCCAGATGGAGCAGGGCAGCCATTCGGTTAAGCTGCATCTGCCGCACAACGGCGTTTACCTGATAGAGGTGAGGGCGGACGGACATGTCGTCGGCCACCAGAAAGTGGTCTCCATCAGGTGATAACGGCCGCAAAAAGCGCTGAGATGGACTTGAGCATGACCAGCACAGCGATCGTCCACATGAACCCGATGACAGGGATGAACATTGCCGAGACTAACAAGGCCGACAGGGTGCCGCCGAAGAGGTCCATCGCATACAACCTGCCGGCATGGCCTTCGTAGAGTTTGACAGCGATCGGGAACTGGAAACCTGAAGCCGCGCCTCCCAGCATCGCCATCAGGTAGATGCCTGAGATCGGGAGGTGCGGCATCAAAATCATCGCAACGAGCAGGGCGAGGATCGCAAACTCGGACAGCAGCAGATGGCGCTGTCTGACATCCTTTAGCACCGCCGTCGCAATCCCTCCAGCGGCGAGCCCGATGTGGAACAGGGCAACCAGAAGACCGATTGCTTCGTAGATGTAGCCGTATCTCACCTGAAACGCCAGCATTGGAATTACATCGAACGCCATCGCTGCCATGCCAGTGGTGAAAACAATAAGTCCCGTGACCCGTCTCCTTCGCCTCATGAGAAACGGGATCATCAGGATTGCCATCGCAACGAGCACCACTGCTATGAGCCAGAACGATAGGCCTGAGAGCCTGAGAAATGCGGCCCTGAGCGATGGCGAGAACGCAAGCGTCCAGTAAATCAACCCGTAGAAAACCGTTATCGGATGGAAATCGTCGTCCGAATTAAAGGTTTCATCCTCAAAAAACGGGATGCGCGAGAACCGATACTCGATGTATTCGGGCGAGACGAGCGATGTGGACACGGGGCGCTTCTTCATGACAGCCACGACCTTTTCAGGTGTGACCTCTTCGCTGGATGCGAGGAACAGGTTTTCCCCGTCCGAGAAGACATAAACATGCTGGAACACGGTTTGCAGTGCGTTCCTCACGCTGACATTCATGGCCTCCAATTCGACGGGCACATAGGAAAACGACCACGGCAGAGTGAAAGCGACCACGCCACCGCTTGCCGTGTGCTCCTTCAAAAGCTTCCAGAACTGCACGGTGTAGAACCTGTTAATCGTCAAAGTCATCGGAGGTGGCAGGTCGATGATGACAACATCGAATTTCGTATCGCTCCTTCTGAGAAACGCCCTTGCGTCCGAGATTACGACCTCAAGCCTGCCGTCTTTCGGAAAAATCCTCATGTCCGAGAGGGTTTTGACCACTTCAGGGTCGGGCTGGGCGAACACCACATGCCTGACTTCCTCATGTTTGAGTATCTCGGAGATGATGTCCGGCCCGCCGCCTATGAGCAGCACATCGGACGGGTTATGCGCCGAGTAGATTGGGATGTGCGAAAGCGCCTCCACATGCTCGAAGTCGGGGTTTGGCCATGTCAACAGCAGGCTGCCGTTGTGGAAGAAAGCGGTTTCACCACCTCGACCTGTGACCTCTATCCTGCCATATCTGGAATTGACAACCTTGATGAGCTCATACCCTTTCATATTCTTCTGTAACAGCCACTTTTCAACGGTTGAGCCGCTGAGCAGAAGGACGAGCGACAGCGCCATCCAGAAAAGCGCCGATTTCATCCTCAGGACTCCCCTGCCCCACAGCCATGCGTAATAGAGCAGAGCCACGATCGCCGTTGTCTGCACGGACGATGCGTGCGTTGCAAGGAAGTATGTGAAAGCGATTCCGGCTATTGCGCTTCCTACCGCTTCGGAGAAGTATGCGTTTGAGACGCGGCCCTCGCTCTGCGACACGAACTGAAACAGGAAACCGTAAGCCACGCCAAGGACAAGTCCCGCTCCCCCGATGGTGACGAGCGACAGCAGAAGAAGTTGCCAGAGGTCGAGCGCCTCCCCGCTCATCAGCCCGAAAATGAGGGACGGGATGAGGCTAAACCCCGTTGCAAACATCAAAATCAGTGGGAATGCGAAGGTTATCCGCCATAGAAGATCATCTTTTCGGATTCGGGACGACAGAAACGAACCGATCCCTGAGAGAAGGATGTAAGTTCCGAGCACAAGCCCGATGACAAGTTCGTTTCCGAGAGAGGACTGCAAAATGTTTCGGAAAAGGACGACCTGTGAAGTGGTGGCGGCTATGCCGAGCGTGAGAAAATCAAAGTTGAACCTGAGCCTGCGCATGTTTTTGATTATAAAACACAACCGGGCGGTGGTTAGCCGCCCGGCACGACGCGGTGGGGAGGAAGCTATGGGCTGCATAATTAAAATGATAACTGCCTCTGATGTCAAGAGGAGCGAAATCGCCACAAATCAAATAATTATCGTGCAATCATTTGAATTAAAATATTTTGGGGTTATTTCATTTTATCACAACGACTTATGCCTGCGTGAAAATATGACTAAAATGTCATTATTACCGTTTTGTATCCTTTTCTCTGCTCAAATGGGTTTGAAATCGGATAAGACCGCTACATTTTTGTCCCGCCACACTGTGTCCGTGTTCTGGTCTGTCCCGTTGCAATGGATTATAATTTTCTGGAATTTTAAGGATAGCCATGAAATTCATAGGACTGAACGGATCTGCAAGGAAAAACGGGAAAACGGCTGAGCTTTTGTCCATTGTGATGGAGTCGATAAGGGAATTGGGCGGCGAGGTTGAGGTATATCATCTCATCGAGCATCCGATAAGGTTCTGCATGGGCTGTTACAGCGAGGATCCGCCGAGCTGCAATCCGCAACACTGCACGCAGGGGGATCTTGCCGACGCCATGAAGGGATTCCATCAAAAACTGCTCTTTGCCGACGGCGTTGTGTTCGCAACCCCGGTTTACTGGTTCGGCATATCGGCGTTGATGAAGGCGTTTATCGAGCGGCTTACCTCATTGGAGAACACGGGCAAGATGCTTACGGGCAGAGTGGCCGGATTTGTGGCGGCTGGCGAGGAGGACGGCGCGATGATGGCGATCTCGCATCTCATGGCCGTGACTTCGGACATGGGGTTCATCTTCCCTCCAATGCCTTTCACATACTACATCGGCAGGGGAAGCATTCACGACGATCCTGAAAGCGTGGAATATGCGCGCAGGCTCGGCAGGAACCTCGTCAAACTGGCTCGCATCCTTCAAAAGGAGGATGTGGAGTGGATGTAATCGTATTCGACGATGTCACAATCGGTTACGATGGCAATCCTGTCCAAAGCGGCCTCTCGTTTAGCGTGAAGCGAGGCGAGTTCTGGGCCATCGTCGGGCCAAACGGAACCGGGAAATCCACCCTGATCAAGACGATACTCGGCCTCATTCCGCCGATAAGCGGCACGGTGTATGTGCTGGGTTGCCCCGCCTCACATGTGTGCGAACACAGAAAGCGCATAGGTTATGTGCCACAGATGAACGAGATAGACCCGATGTTCCCGGCAACAGCCCTCGACATAGTGCTTACAGGGATCTTTCCAAAACTGGGACTTTTTAAACGCCCATCCAGAAAACATGTCAAGCTGGCTTTAAAACTGTTGGACGAGGTCGGCCTCAGCGACAAGGCGGATGCGGTTTTCAGGGAGCTTTCGGGCGGCCAGAAAAGGCGAGTGCTCATAGCAAGGGCGCTCATGGGCAACCCTGAGATTCTCATCTTCGACGAACCCACTGCCGGCGTGGATGTCGCAAGTGAGGAGCAGCTCGTAAAACTCATCACGAAACTCCACTCCGACAACGGCCTGACCACGCTGTTTGTGACCCACAATGTCAATCCCATACTCGACCACATAGACAAAGTGATACTCCTTGGCGTCGGGTTCCATGTCATAGGTGAGAGGAAGACGCTCTTTGACAGGGATGTGCTGCGTCGCATCTACGGGCGCGAGGTGGACATCATCTGCACCCCTGAGCAGAAATACTACATCCTGCCGGAGGACTACCACCATGAGTAGCTTCATCCTGAATGCGCTTTTGATTTCGGTGTTAGTCGGGGTGCTCCTTCCCATCGTCGGCAGCTTTGCGTTTCTCAGGAAATCGACCTTTTTCGGAGCAGGCATGGCTCACACGGCCTTTGCAGGTGCGGCGATGGGGATAGCGTTCGGCATCGAGCCGCTCATCACCGCAATGCTGTTCGCAATCGTATCGGCAGTGGGGATCTGGTATCTCACAAAGGCGAAAAAATTGACCCATGATGCGAGCATAGGCGTGTTTTTCTCAGTATCGATGGCGCTCGGCATACTTTTCCTTTCCCGAACCGGCAACTACGCCTCCGATGCCATGACATACCTCGTGGGCAATGTGCTGGCAGTCACAAACACCGACATCGCCGCCGTTTTCGCCGTCCTCCTGTTCGTGATAGCCGCGGTCCTGATGTTCTGGAAGGAGCTTTTCCTATCAACCCTGAGCGAGGAGCTCGCAAAGGCGAGCGGACTCAATGTTGACCTCATCTCCCTGTGGACGATGATAATCATGTCGATTGCTGTGGTGGTCACATTGAAAGCCGTCGGCACGCTCCTGCTTTTCGGATTGCTTGTCATGCCGGCAGCGGCCGCCTACCAGCTGACGCGCAGACTGGCGTCGATGATAGTCGTGGCAAGCCTGATAGGCGTGTTTTCGGGACTTGTCGGAACGATCCTGTCGATTTACCTCGACCTGCCCACAGGGCCGCTGATAGTGCTTGTCGCTTTCGTCGTTATGGCAATCGCTTACCGACTCAGGCGATGAGCCGTCAATCGAATTTCAGCACGCTCTCCTTGACCTTGCCGGCCAGTTTGCTCTTCCGAAGTGTTTGCAGCAGTGCCTCTTCCGGGAACAGCCTCTCGACCTTGCTGTTGTAAAACGCCAACGCTCTCAGCGCAGCCGTGCGTCCGCTCGTCTCCTTGCGGAACGGATGCCTTATGACTTTAGCCCGTGTCTCAGGCACATCGAGAGAGTCGTCGATTATGAGGATTCCGTCTTCCGTCATCTTCTGAATCCTCGAAAGCGAATGGCCGAGCCCGTCAACCGATGTGATTATCGCGACATCCGGCACGACGATGCCCGTGTAAAGTATCTCGCTGTCGGACACGATGACTTCGGCTGTGGAGAAGCCGACGCCGACGGTGACGGGATAAGCGCCTTTTTTGGTCGCATGCAGCCCTGAAGTTATCGCAGCGGTGGCGAAAATCTCGCCCGCTGACTGCACACCTTCGCCAGCCGAGCCGCTGGCCACGATGCGCTTTGTGCC
>JALVZN010000072.1 GCA_027037615.1 Caldifarciminota bacterium
TCAATTCATTCCTCTATAACCCTGCCACGCTCGCATTGCTTTCAAGACCTTATTTCTCCGCAAGCCATAACAAATGGTTGCTTGACTCTTACCAGAGCTACCTTGGATACGAACGGCCTACAAGGCTAGGGACTTTTGGAGTTGGCGTTGTATATCTGAATCACGGTGCCATACCCGTTTACAGGAACGGGGTGCCTGAGGGCACTGTAAAACCTTACGACCTCGGCCTTGTTGTCGGTTATGGTGGTAGGTTCCATCGCTATCTCGCACTTGGCGCAAACGCCAAGATCTTGCATTCGGATTACGATGGCTATACAGCGAACGGACTTGCTGCCGATTTTGGACTCGCTGTGCCCGATATTGTCATTGCTCAGAGGGCTGCAGTGAGCGTTGGACTCGCAGTTCAGAATATCGGCACCCAGATCAGATTCCTTAACAGGTCTTACGACCAGCCTTTGACTGTGAGAGGCGGCGTCGCTGTCAATGTGCCTAATCTTGGGCCCGTTGACATCAATCTTGCCGTCGATGCGGTTAAGAAAGTTGATACCGATCTTGGGTTCAGGGTTGGTGGCGAACTCTGGCTCTTTGATGTGCTTGGCCTCAGGGGTGGCTATAATACATCAGCTTCCGTCGATGAGGCTAAGATGAGCTATGGCGTTAGCCTCGTGATCAGAGAGCTCAGACTTGACTACGCTTATGTCGATTACGGTCAAGTCTCTTCACCTACCCATCGCCTTTCCGTCTCTGTTGAGTTGAGCCAGAAAGACGAAATAGCCGGCCCGATCAAGGTCATTATGGAGGACATAAAGCAGCTCAAGAAGGGCCAGGAGCAGATAATGAAAGAACACGAGCAGCTCAATAAGGATATCACCGACATCAAGATGAGCGTCGATGAGATCAGGCAGCTGCTTAAGACCAACCTCCAGACCTATGTGACACCGGACGAGATACTCCATCTGCTCTCCATACATTTTGAGTATGGAAGCTCCGTTGTGCCCAACGAGGAGTATCCCAAAATCCTCGAGGCCGCCAGGCTCATTAAGAAATACTATCCGAATAAGACCATCATCCTTGAGGGACATTGCGATGAAGCCGGTAGCCCTGAGCTCAACATGAAACTCTCGCTTGACCGTGCTGAGTCCGTCAAGAGGATACTCGTTGAATACGGAGGAATACCGGAAGATCAGATCGTTGTGGTTGGCAAAGGCGAGACAGAGCCACTGACTCATAGGACTGGACCTGGCAATTACGGTATTGAAAACCGCCGTGTTGTGTTCGTGGTGACAAATTCTGCTGAGTAATCTATGAACTGTGAAGGAGCGCTTTTAAAACATTTTTATCAAAGTGGAGAAGGGATTGAATGACTGTGAGCGGATTGATGGTTCTGGGGATGCTTATGGTGTCTCCAGAACTGCCCGGTGGCCCGGATGGATTTGGCTACCGGTGGATACGCTCAGTTGATGCAGGAGGCCCTTCCTTCACATGGATAGACGCAACTTCGGGACAGAGAATTCTGCTGGGGGACGATCAAACCCGGTGGGTCTCTGTCCCGTTCTCTTTTTGGTTCTATAACGAGGATTTTGCTGACAGCATAGCGGTCTCATCCAATGGATGGGTGAGTTTCACCACCGCCACGCCAAATGCCCCGCCTTTATCATGGCCGGACAATATTTTCGGTGCTGGTCTCTCCGTTTTCGGAACTGACCTTGGGCCGGATACGCTCTATGTTCTCAGGATTGGCACAAAATTGGTTATCGAATGGCTCAACGCTGAACTTGTGGCTGGAAACGGTAGGTACACATTCGAAGTTATCATCGATGCTGCCGATAGCTCCATAACTTTTCAATACCTGTCCCACGAAGGGGCTGATTGGACTGCCTATGGTTATTCCTTCGTTGGGATACAGAACAGGGACATAAGCTATTCGCTTTCTGTGTCGTCTGCCCTTTTGAGGGATTCCCTCGCAATCAAGTTCTATTACGAGCCTGAACATGACCTGTCGGTTTCGATTTTGTATCCCGGAGACGGCTTTCTCCTTCTGGATCAGGGGGCGGATTCGGTCCTGTTTTCATTGAGAAATAACGGCATAACTGAGGCGATTCATAGAGCCGTCGTGTGCAGTGTCTCCACGGGTGGCACAACGGTTTTTGTTGACACATTCGATGTGCCGCAGCTCGCTGTTAATTCCTCTTTCGTCGGCAAGTTTAGTGGATGGCAGAGGGAACCCGGCAGAAGGTATCGCATAAATGTCAGCGTTCAGGAAGACCACGATCCGTATCCTGCAAACAACCGCGATTCGGTGTCGCAGGTGGTCGGTTTTTTGGCCTCGGATACAATTGCACTCTTTGATGGTGGTGTCAGCGGGGGCGTGTGGTATAGTTCACAATTTCAGGCTTTTGGAGTTGAGATACATCCTGATACACTTCCGTTTTTGTTGAGGTATGTTGGGGTCTGGCTGCTGTCGCCGGGGGATCCGGGCTGGCCGGGGCCCGATACGACAGCCGATCCCGCTATTGTCGAGGTATGGATAGGTGATACCATGCCCCGCACCCGTGTCTTAGCCGATACGCTTTTGAGGGATGACATCTGGCCGGGCTGGGTTTATCTGGTTTTGCCCGATTCTAACATTTTGTGGGGCGATAGATTCTGGATAGCGGTCAGGACAAGGGTCAATTCAAGCTATGGTATCGAAGCACTTGCTTACGATTCTACATTGAATTACCCTGATGCTCAATGGATTCAAGAGAGGGATGGCAGGTGGCGTAGGGGGGTGTTTGCCGATG
Organism: Caldifarciminota bacterium; assembly: GCA_027037615.1. Taxonomy (GTDB): domain Bacteria; phylum Hydrothermota; class Hydrothermia; order B15-G9; family B15-G9; genus WGAI01. Next base: position 2,784 of record JALVZN010000072.1, read on the forward strand.
GGGATCCCTTGATTTTTGTTTCAGGTGAGCCGCTGAATCTGCAATTCAGAGGCGACATTGTGCTTAATTACATTTACCCGGCATGGTCTCATCTCATCTTTGCCGGGGCTGATGATTCTGTGATCGTCGAGGTTGGAAACCTTGGGCCGTATTCGGTGTCTGGCATTTCAATCTATTGTTCGCTGAGCGATAGCGAGGGAGTTGTGCTTGCGGACACGGTCTTCATCCCTTCGCTTGCGGCTAACCGTGCTGACACCATTTCTTTTGGCCCTTACATAATTCATTCGGATATGGACAGCTTGGTTCTTAGCTGCAACGCTTTTTCCGCTCAGGATTCTGTTCAAGATAACAATCATGTTTTCGCTGTTTTGAGAGCTGTTTCTGAGGCGAACGATACCGTTGTATTCGGGGATGAACCGTTATACAACTATTTTGTGCCATCGGACACGAGCCAACTTATTGCGGTCGAAGTCATGTCAGATACTCCTCGCAGTTTCCTGAAATATGTTTCCTTCTGGCTTGTAACACCCGGAGATCCATGCTGGCCGCCTGAGGATACGACGATCGATCCCGTCCTGCTACAGTTGTGGAAAGGCGATTCGCTGCCCGAAAACCTCCTCTTTCAGGATACCCTGTGGCGGGATAATGTCCAGCCCGGATGGGTGTATTGGGTCCCGCCTGAAAGTATTTCCCTTGACGACAACATCTGGATAGCCCTCAAGCTTGCCCTTACAAGCGGCCGCTCCGAAGCGCTTGCGCTTGACTCGACATACGATAACCCAAACTCCGTTTTTCTCTACGCTGATGGCACCTGGCAAAGAGCCCCTCAGCTTCATGGAGACCCTATCTTGTGGGTTTTCCGAGATGTGAATGGAAATTCTATATCCGAGTCTGGAGGAAACCGCAATGGATTTGAAGAAGGGTTTGTTGGCTTTCGTGGAGGGGTTTTTAACGACAGGCTGGCGATTAGGTTTTCATTGAAGAGTAATTCCCATGTTGTGTTGAGGATTTACGATGTGTCCGGCAGGGAGGTTAAGTTCCTTTACGATGGGAGACTGACGGCTGGTGAACACCGATTGTATTGGGATCTGAGAGATAAGTCTGGCCGTCGAGTGGCGGATGGTATTTATTTCGTATCCCTCGATGTTGGGGACAGGCATTACACGAAGAAATTTGTTATTCTGAAGCCTTAAAATTAGGTATGCTTTTGTTGTCTTGAAAACAAAGGAGGTTGTTATGCACAAAAAGATTGGGATATTGTTGGTTATAGGTCTATTGGTAGCAGCCACTGGCCTGGCTGCTAAGCCTGATAACGCGACCCTTGCTAAAGATTACAAAACGGCTACGGTTGAAGGCTGGATCGGTAAAACCCCTTCCGATGTTAAGGGTAGTGGTTACATAGGATATGCTGACTTCAACAATCCTGTTTATTTCGTATGGGGCGGTGTCGAGCGCGGCACATACTTCTACCTTAACGATTTCTCCGGACAGCCACCTGTTATTATTGATACTATCTTGATGCTTTTCTATGAAGATAGCGCTTACCCATGGCCGGATTCGACTGTTCATATCGTGATATACGGTAGCGACAGCATAACTCCGATCTATACATCTCCAAACTTTATAGCTCATAGATATCCAGATCCCACTTACTATGTGCCCCCTACTCCGATAACTGTGAATGACAGGGAATTCTACATTATGGTTGTGCCTGAGGATACAAGTGGTTTTCCTTCTATACTTTCAGATGATGTGCCGCAGGGTCATAGTTTCTACAGAATGGAGCCTGGAGGAAGCCTCTCTGAATGTTCATTAGGAGAATATTTCATAGCAGCACATGGGACATGGACCGATCTCAACCACGATGTTGGGATTGCTGATCTTTTGTCTCCGCCTTCTGTTGCCATCAATGGTTTTGTCTATTCACCGGAGATAAATGTTGTCAATTATGGCCTTGCGAATGAGGTTTTTGATGCAACATTAAAAATCTACGATTCGCTTGGAACTGAGGTGTATTCAGCTTCTGTATCGGGAGTGGCGATTGATTCGGGTAGTTCCACAGTTGTTACCTTTGATCCGTGGGCAGTGAATTCAACAGGTCATTACGATCTCGTCACTTATGTGAGTATGGGAGGTGACGAGGATCTCTCCAATGATACCCTTTATTCCACAGTGGAAGTCGTGGATGTTAATGTTATCTCTACTTTTGAGACTGACTCTGGAGGATTTGTCCCCGCTCCTGAAGGTGGATGGCAGTGGGGCGTTGCATCGGTTGGGCCTCCGAATGCGCATTCAGGCACAAATCTGTGGGGGACACTGTTGAATGACAACTATCCCAATAATGCCAATTTCTACCTTACAAGTCCCGATCTTATAGCTCAGGGAGATCAGCAGGTTATTGGCTTCTGGCATTGGGGCGATATTGAGAACCATTATGATGGTGGTAATGTTGAGATATCGACTGATGGTGGTACTACATGGGAACTGATTTATCCTGTGGGCGGATACACGTATAACAATGTATATGCGCTTGGTGGCCCAGGGTTCACAGGCGATTTTGATTGGTCATTGGCTGTTTTCCCCTTGAATCTACCCGATGGCACTGTTTTCCGGATCAGATTGCATTTTGCTTCTGATGTTTCTGTCAATTACGCAGGCTGGTATGTTGACGATCTCTCCGGATATAATGTTGCCCTGCCAAGTTTTGCCCATGATGTGGGGGTTTCCACTATCGATTATCCATCGCCTCTCCTCGTCAACGATACCTTTAGCGTCAATGTTGGGGTATTCAATAACGGGTCTTCAACCGAAACTTTTGATGTGACACTTGATATCTATGACGAAAATAAGAGTCTTGTGTATTCAGCAACCAGCACGGTCACAGATCTTGCAGCTGGCGGAAATACCACGGTCGCCTTCGATAACTGCTCGCTCAGCGAAACCGGGCTTTACCAGTTTGTTACTTATGTGTCTCTTATTGGTGATGAGAATCCCAATAATGACACATTAGTCAGGTCAGATTTCGCTTTTTCGATAGGTTATGGTTTTGAGGCGGATAATGGCGGCTTTGTTGCCGATCCAGATGATGGATGGCAATGGGGCACTCCCACAAGCGGGCCTATGGGAGCGCATTCAGGTCAGAACCTGTGGGCTACTGTGCTGGATGGCAATTACGCAAACAACGCTGACTGGTATCTATATTCGCCAGATTTCATAGCCACAACCGATAACCCCGTTCTGGCGTTCTGGCAGTGGTATAACATCGAGAGTGGATACGATGGTGGCAATGTCTCTATATCTACTGATGGTGGCAACACATGGACATTGATTGAGCCTGTGGGCGGATATGATGACAATTCCATTGTCGGACTTGACGACGAGCCCGGATTCACTGGCAATAGCGGAGGATGGGTGCAGACGGTGTTCAATCTCGACGGTGTCACCGCGGGCACGGTGTTCAAAATAAGGTTCCGCTTTGGCTCTGACGGTTCTGTTACCCGCGATGGCTGGTATATCGATGACCTTGCAGGGATTGGATTTAACGAATTTGTTGTTGAACATGATGTTCAACCTGTGGCTGTCACAGTGCCAGCGGATATCTGGCCTACATTGCCGTTCGATATAACCGTGGGTGTGGCGAATGTCGGCCTGTATCCCGAGACATTTGATGTAAGGCTTATTGTTACTGACGCTAACAACAATGTCCTATTTGATCAAACTCAATCAGTGACAGATCTTGCAGTTGGTGACACGATGGAGCTCACATACGGAGGCTGTGTTGTACCGTATTACGGTGCATATCATGCCGTGGCTATTACGCTCCTTGATGGCGACGATTATAGAGGTAATGATACCCTCGATCAGCCGTTCTCAATGGGATTCTGGGGGAATCCACACATGAAAGGCCCTGATGCGTATGGATATTACCTGATAGACAATGAGCTGCCCCGTGGTCCGCAATTCAACTGGATAGAACCGACCGATAGCACCGCTAATGTCGTGACAAAGGGTAAAAGCAAACCCGATAAAGGCGGAAACAGCATAAATTCATGGGATGACGATTATTTCATTGTGCCTCTTCCGTTCTCGTTCACATTTTATGGAAACGCTTACGACACAGCTTATGTTTCCACAAACGGCTACATAGCATTTAGTGGAGGCAGATATACTGCACTTGGAAACATAGCCATACCTAATCCAAGCACCCCGAACGATTTCATAGCTCCGTTCTGGGACGATCTCAAGTTCTATGACAACGACTCTGCCCGTCTCGATACGGTTAGCGGCGTTACTCAAGATGGCGTCCATTACTTCGTGATCGAATACGAGAATGTGGCTCATTACGGTCGTCAGGGTGAAGTTATGGACTTCGAGGTCATTCTCTATGAGAACGGCGACATACTCGTCCAATATGGCTCTCTCGGAGACGGCGTTTATAACGACGGTTCGAGCGCCACTGTTGGAATTGAAAACGCTGATGGCACAATAGGACTCCAATACCTCTACAACGGCGATCCGCTTACCCTGCATGATAGCCTTGCCGTTCTGTTTACTTTGAGCCCTGTTTTCTACCACGATGTGGCACTTGATGCGGTAGTAGTGCCTGAAAATAACGGCCATTATGTTGCTGGTGAGACCATCCAGCCTGTCGTCAGGGTGAAAAACACGGGTGTTTACCCTGAGGCTGACACATTCGATGTGAACATAGAGATTCAGCATGCCAAAGCTGTGGTTGCCAGCTACAGCAAGACCGTTTACCTGTTCCCTGGTGATTCGCTCGATGTGACCTTCGATCCTTATCTCATACCTGAAGAAGGCGATTACACCGTTGAAGCCTATGTCAGCATGGCGGGCGATGAAGCGCCCGAGAACGATACTCTGGTTACTACATTCTACGCAGAAGGACGCGACGGCTATGTCTCTGAAATCGTTGAGCCTGCCGATACCGTCCTGTTCGGCACATCGGTGGCTCCTCTGGTCAAAGTTGTAAACAACGGGACTACGACCGACACATTCGCCGTAACAATGGCAATTCCGGGCCTCGGCTATCAGGAAGAAGTTGATGGTGTCGAGATCGAAGCCGGCGATACGGCTGAAGTCGCATTCCCATCGGTTATCTTCGATCAGGAAGGCGAGCTTGATATGATCGCCTACACCCACATCGAATACGACCTCAATACATCAAACGATACACTTGAGAGACCTGTTTTTGTCGGATATCCGGATGTCGGTGTGGACAGCATCATCAATCCGCTTCCGATCACATACACCGAGGGCGATACATTTATCCCTGTCGTGAGGGTGCATAACTTCGGCAATGTAAGAGTTAACACTCCGGTTGTTGTCGAGATCTGGCATTCCTATGCGAAAGACAGGACTCTGGCATATGCCGATACGGTAATGGCTGAGGTTCCAGAAGGCGATTATGTGGATGTTACCTTCAATCAGATCTTCACGCTTGTGGATAGCGGATACTACGAAGTGGATGCGTTCACACTTCTCGACAACGATATGGACAACAGCAACGACTCCTCTCAGCTGTTCTTCTCGTCCTTTATTTACAGGGACATCGGCATAGACAATGTTGTGGCTCCTGTGGACTCTTACAACATCTGGGAAACGGTGATACCTGAGATCGTCCTGCGCAACTATGGGACAAATGAAGCGACATTTACCGCAAAACTCAAGATTTTCCACGAGGGCACGCTTGTGGTTGTGGACTCCGTCGCAAATATAACGCTCCAGCCTTCCGCACAGACCAACATCCAGTTCGCTGAGTATCAGTTCGAGGCTACTGGAAATTACACCTTCAAGTTCTGTGTCAAGTACGGCGAGGATATGGACACCACGAACAACATGGTGATCCGGAATGTGTTTGTTGCAGCACATGACATTGCACTTACAGGAGTTGTGGAGCCGAGCGGCAACCTCTACGAGACTGAAACATGGATTTACCCTGCTGTTAATGTGGTCAATAACGGAAATGTGGCAGAGACCTTCGATGTGCAACTTGCTGTGCTTGAAAATGGCGTCCCTTACGCCACACTCACGACAAATGTAACCCTGGATGCAGGTGCCAGCATTGTCGCTGCATTCGATTCCGTGCAACTTGCAAGTGAGGGAGACTATGAGTTCATCTACACAGTGAATGTGCCATACGATACATGTGGCGCAAACAATCAGATCTCGACAGTGGTGACTTCTTCATACCACGATGTGGCTGTCGCGGAAATACTTGACCTTTCATCTGTAATCTACCATGTTGGTGATAATGTAGAACTTACAGCCGCTTTCGAGAACCTTAAACCATTTGATGAGAACATAAATGTTGTTGTGGATGTGCGGGTTAACGATTCTCTCGCATTCACCCGCACGATGCCGATCTTCCTCGCCCATAACTCGGTTGATACAGTGGAATTCACCGTCTTCACGGTGCCAACTGGTGGATACTACACGGTTGACTTCAGGGCATGCCTGCCGACCGATCATGATACCACAAACAACATGATGACCCGCACATTCCTCGTGCCCGAGATGCAGGTCGCTGACTCTGTGCCGATGTTTGAAGACACACTTGGGAACTGGCAGTTTGGCCAACCGACATTGCCCGATGAGCCGAGCGCATTCAGCGGCGATAACCTTTGGGGCACTGTGCTTGGCGGTTCTTACCAGCCCGACGCCGACTGGACGCTTTACATGAGCGACTGGCTGGATGTCACCGGCGATGATCCCGCTGTTGTCTTCTACCAGTGGTATCAGTTTGGCGCAGGTGACGGCGGCTGGATACAGGTCGAGCTTGGAGATGGTAGCATCGTCGATGTTACCCCTGTGGGTGGATACAATGGCGAGGTCAACGGACATCCGGCATTCGTTGGGACATCTGATGGATGGGAAGGCGTTGCTATTGAGCTTGGCAATATCCTGACTAACGGCGATAGCTTCAAACTGTTGCTGCATTTCCACTCGGACGGCGTCGATGAGGGGCTTGGCTGGTATGTCGATGATATGCAGTTCGTGCAGGTTTATCAGAGGTTGCCCAACGATGTGGCCGTGAGAGAGCTCTGGGCTCCGACAGCTGCTCAGCCGCTTTATCGTGGTCAGCTTGTCAACCTCTGGACGATACTCAGCCTCACTTCTAACACGCCTGCATCGAGGACATTCAGGGTTATTGCCAAGGTGTTCGACAACGACGGCGTGCTCGTCTATAGCGCGAGTGCCGTCGTGAGAGGTCTCAATCCTGGCGACATGGACACGGTTTACTTCTCACCCGGATGGATACCGTTCGAGGTCGGCACTTACCGCTTCACAGTGACGGTCTATAATCTCGGTGATCCCAACATTGCCAACAACATACTTGCTACCAATATCGTCGTTCAGGCGGACAAAGGTGCTCATGAGGATCAGACTTTGCCGGTGCCTCAAGTGTTCACTCTTGCTAACCTCGCACCCAATCCGTTCTCCGATAACCTCGAGATAACATTCGGAATCCCTAAGGCTTCGCATGTGAGAGTGCAGGTCTATGATGCCCAAGGTCGTGTCGTGAACGAGCTCGCTAACGGTCAATTCAACGCAGGTTACCATACAATCAGATGGAATGGCAAGAACATGTCTGGCAGGTCCGTCGGCTCTGGCATCTATTTTGTGAGGATGCAGAGCGGAGACTTCTCTGCTGTCAGACGAGTTGTTCTTGTTAGGTAAATGTGCAGCGGGATGCGGCGGATGCCGCATCCCGCTAATTTTTGAGACATCAAAGGAGGTAAGTGGATATGCTGAAAAAAATGTTGATAGTATTGGCGGTGGTCGGAATGACCTCGCTGTGGGGCATAAATGACCCTGAGTTCAACGGGAAGAAGCGCCAGAAGAAAATCTCCCCTGAAATGTTGCGTATCCCTACTGTTAAGAGCTTTCACAAGGGTGACTCGAAGTCTGTCGTTATCGACGAGGATTTTGAATCCGGGAGTATTCCTTCCTCATGGACTCAATACCGCACAGGCTGTCCTGAAGGTCCCGGCTGGCAGATTACAACATATTATGCGCATTCCGGAACTTACTCTGTTTACCACAACGACGATGATGTATCGTATAATAATGATGATTGGCTTGTGCTACCGGCTGTAACCATACCTGCTAATGCTGCCTCACCTGTACTGACATTCTATATGATGGTTCGCTGGCCTTCCTATGTGAATTATCACGGCATTTGGGTCTCCACCGGCTCTCCTGATCCTGAGGATGGAGACTATGTGGAGTTAATTAATTTGAGCACATTCAAACCCAGTGAATTTACCGAGCAGACCATCGATCTTTCAGCCTATGCGGGACAAACGATTTATCTGGCTTTTCACTATCAGGGGGATTTCGCCAGTGAGTGGTATATCGACGATGTGACAGTGGACGATGGGGCTGTCCCGGGGCCAGATGTGCTTGTCGTCGACGACGATGGGCAACATCCCAATACATTTGGACGGTTCTTCGCCTATGCGCTTTATTCAAGGGGATACACTTTTGACTACTTCAGCACCTATGACAGCAGCCGTGCACCTACCCTTGATGAGCTGGAGAATTACAGCGCCGTGATCTGGACGACAGGAGCTACATGGTCTGGAAGTTATACTTATCTTGATGATAACCCGGATCTCCTTGGTGATTACATGGCCAATGGCGGCCATGTATGGTTCAGCTCTCAGGACTATCTTTACTGGGTAGGAGAACCGTTGCCATGGATGCATATTGATGATTATTACAGTGATGCATTCACTAGCAATACACTTCCCGTAAACGGAATTGCAGGAAGCCCAATTGGTGATGGCTTTTCATTTGATCTTGAGGCAATGGTTACTAACTATGTGGACGAGATTCTTCCCGACCCAACAGCTCAGGCAGAATTCGAGATTTATGGTTCTCCTGTCGCTATCAGCTACGATGGCACAAAAAGTGGAAAATTGTTCTTCTCGGCTTTTGTGTTCGCTAACATTTCCGATGAGGCATCTAGAGAAGAGCTGCTGGCGAGGGTCATGAACTTCTTCGGGATTGAACCTCATCCTGATATGTACAACGCCGGCATAGAGTGGGCAGAAGCTGATAATGGATTTGAAGGCCAAGATGTGGATATTATGGCCGAGGTTGTCAATTATGGCTTACAGACACTTTATGTGCCTGTTGAGCTTATTATTTACAATTCGAACGATGAGCCTGTGTATTCAGACACTACTTATCTGACTTTGGATCCTTCTTCTTCTGACACAGTTACTTATGCAGTTGCTGGGTTGCCCAGTGATGTCTATCACGGACATATCTGCACAATCGTCCCGGCTGATCAAGATCACTCTACAGATACAGCGTTCATAAACTTCAAGGTGGTCCCCACATTGCAAGCTCCTGTCACCGATAACTTCGATAATCTCAACAACTGGCTTGAGGGCGGCGATGGCCCGTGGGATGTGATACAGCATGATGGATATATCGAGCTTACGAGAGGAGATTGGGAGGAAGGTAATACCTATATCGTGGGACGCTTTTACACCGGAGAACTAAACTCTCCAAAACTTGGATTTGCCTGGAGCACGGAGAGCTGCGAGAGCGGAGAATATCTCTATGCCGAAATTTCAGCTGATGGGGCCAACTGGACGGTTTTGGATTCCATCACTGATGATCATCCATGGGAAAATAAAGAATTCATGTTGCGTGAATACGGCTTCGGTCCTGACGATACGGTTTATGTGAGGTTCAGGGCATACATTAGCTCAGATTGGGATCATGCTTATTTAGATTCCGTTTACATGGTTGAGGGACTTCTGCCTTATGATGCGAGCATACCGGCTCCACCAAACCCGGAGCTGTGGGATTCCACAATAGTTGATACAGCTACTGGCGATACCCTCCCGGTACTGACTTCATTCCTTATGACCCCATCTGTTACGATAACCAATGCAGGTGCCCCTGGTGTTGACCCTGCAATCTCGTTCCGCGTATTCTACAAAATCTTCGATCCCAATGGCATTCAGGTCTATTCCCAGTGGAGGATTTACAGGAATCTCGCTGCCGGTGATACGGTGGAGCTTAGCTTCCCTGGCTTTATACCCACAAGGAGCGGGATTTACAGATTGATTGTGACTGTCAGGTCGCCTCATGATCCTGCGCTTAACAACAACACATATTCCACGAGGTTCTATGTTCCGCCACACAAAGGTGCCGCAGGTGAAGGTTCTGTCCCCGAAAAACTCACGCTTAAAGTTAACTCCGGAATTGGTAAACCTGTGATCAACTTCGGAGTGCCGGCCAACACTAAGGTCAGCATTGAAGTGTTCGACATGACTGGCAGGATGGTTGCCAGACTTGCTAATGGGACATTCAATGCGGGTTATCACACGGTTGAATGGAATGCACCTCGTAGCGGCGTCTATGTGGTCAAACTCAAAACCGGACTTGGCGAACTCTCCCAGAGGATAGTGACCATCAAGTAAACATAAGTCAGGAACAGCAATCCTTTGAAGGCGGTTGGGTGCCGGTTCTACCGCTCAGGCCCCAACCGCCATAAAATTTAAATAAAAGGGGTGATAATATGAGGAGAACGATGTTGATCGTGGCTTTTATGTTGATGATAACTTCATCAATCTATGGCGCTGAGATATTGTCCCACAAAGTGGTGCCGACAGAGGTGCCGCTTGATGTCAAAGGTGGTGGACCTGATAACTATGGCTACACATGGCTCGACTCCAACGATCCCGGAGGCCCTTCTTACGACTGGCTCGAGATTGACCCTGACTCCGGTGGGAGCGGAACGGCCCTCCATTTTTCTCCGGATTACAACGATGGCTATGTCTGGGTTGGTCTTGAGCGGCCGTTCTGGTTCTACGGACAGAGATTTGACTCGATAGCTGTGAGCGTGAACGGATGGATCAGCTTTGTCGATGGCGTTGAGAGCTTCTACGGCACCATACCTTCAACCTCGCAGCCCAATGGTGTTGTGGCGGCTCTGTGGCGAGACCTCGTGTTCTACAACAACTATGGCGACGATGACAGCGCTTATGTCGCATACCTGCCTGACCGGCAGCTGACCGTTATCGAATGGAACGAGATATCAAAGCTCGGTTCATGGCCCACCAACTTTACTTTTCAGATAGTGCTCGATCACTCGGATAACACGATCAAAATCCAGTATGCGCGTGCAACGGACTGGACGGCTGCCCGCCCGGTGACCGTCGGCATAGAGTCACCTGATGGGACGGATGGGCTCAGCGTGCCCAATCCTGACCGCACGATACACGACGGATATGCCATCAAGTTTATCCCTCCGCCGACCGTTGATACCCTCGAATATGACGATGGCGTTGCGACATCGGACTGGGCATGGGATTCAGCTGGCTACGGTTTTGGAGAAAGGTTCGTGCTGCCCGGCCATCCGTTGAACACTGTGGTCAACGGCGTGTTCGTGTATGTCCCGAACTGGGGTGGCTCATCCGGCAGCTTTACTGTGTTGGTCGTCGATGATGACGGCGTGAACGGGGCTCCGGGCACGACTATCTTCCAGACATCGACGGCTGTGACCTCCGGCTCATGGAACTACATCGAACTCGGCGATGTCGAGGATCAAAATGGGATTTTCTATGTGTTTTTCGTTCAGGAGGATGGAGCGCCTAACTCGCCTGCACTCTCAACTGATTCGCATCCGGACCTGCCTGAAGGGTTTGTCTGGGAGTATCGGAACGGAGAATTTCGGCTTTCAAGCTCGCGGTTTTTCGGCGGCGATTTCCTGATACGACCCGTTGTCGCTTTTTACCCGCGCAATGTGGACGCCGCTGCTATGTGGATAAACGACCAGTATCAGGCCGAACCGTTCTCACCTGTTCCGCTGAGCGGAGTTGTGTCTTACGGAGGCATACTCAATTCCGCATTCTACACTTACATAGATGTCAGAAATTCAGACGGGCTTGTCGTTTTCCACGATTCGGCGCTTGCCTCTCCTTCCCTGAACGAGCTTTTCACGGTGAATTTCAGAGGCTGGGTGCCCGTTGACACCGGGGAATACACCCTGCGCATGTATGTCGATTGCCTCACGGATCCCAACCACGAGAACGATACCGTTTTCTCCGTGATTCGTGTTGTGAATGTGCATGAGGGCGGCCCTGATTGCTACAATTACACTTTCAAGGATTCCCATGCCCCTGATGGCCCCCAATTTAGCTGGATAGAGATCGCCGGGACGGGTGATCCTTTGCCTGTCGGTTCGGATAGCTTTGTCAGCGTCGCACTTCCGTTCACATTTCCGTTTTACAGCGGTGAGTTTGATTCCGTCTATGTGAACGCTAACGGAGCCATCGGATTTCAGGATGGGAATGTCCCGTCCGAAAACAGCTCCATGGATGAGGCTCCTCCATGGTTGCTGGCCGCTTACTGGGCAGACCTCGATCCCTCGGCGAACGGAGGGGTCTATTATCGCAGCTTCGACGATAGCGTCGTGTTCGAGTGGAAGGATGTGCCGGAAGCAGGGGAGTGGGGCTTCAATTCCTTTGAAATCGTGCTCTACTCCAACGGCGACATACAGGTTAACTATCTCAACCTGCCTCGATACAGCGATGAGACAGCGGGCATAAAAGGGGATAGCTGTTATCTGCAGGTTTTCTACGACGGGTCACCTTATGTGCCGGAAGACAGCATGTCGGTGAGGTTCTACCGCGTGGAGTATGAAGTTGCTGCGACATCGATTCGCTCACCGCAAGGCCATCTTGTGCCGTGGCGGCCGGTTCCTGTGGTCGGAACGGTCAAAAACCTCGGAAGTGCGATCGCCAATTTCGAGGTGCGTGCTGAGGTTGTGGACAGCGCTACGGGGCTTGTGGCGTGGGCTTCGACCAGAACAGTGACAGGACTTGCCACTCTCGAAGAGCGCACGGTCGAATTCGGAGACTTCACTCCGGGCAGGGATAGCTCCTACACGGTCAGGATTTACACGCAGCTTGTCGGAGACGCCAATCCGCACAACGACACTTTAACGACATCGGCCAACAGCGTCATGAGGGTCGGCGATCCTGTTTTCGGCCCTATGCTGCTTGACCCGATTACCGGCCAGCACACGCATCAGGCAGTGGAATTCGATGGCAGATACTTCTACATAACCACGACAGGCAACACAAATCTGCTCTATGTCGTGGATACGAGCGGCGCCATTCTCAGGGTCATTATCCAGCCCACGAGTGGGGTGGGATGGCGTGATATGGCGTGGCAGGAGATGGACACCGGCTCAGTCTCCGGCATCATTGACACACTTTATGCGAGCACAGGCGACATGATTGAGAAATTTGCGATTGACCTCAACACGGGCGAATTGATCTCTTACGGCAACTTCATGGGGCCGATGGGTTATCACAGGGCTCTTGCTTATAGCGTTCAGAGGAGGACATTCTTTGCGGCCGACCTGAACTCGCCGATCTACGAGTTCACCAGAGAGGATTCCGTTGTCAGGGTGATGCCGAACGCCCACAACATTGAGGCGATGGCGTGGGATGAGGGCGTCGTTGGTGACACTGTCGGCTATCTCTGGATGGCGGCTGACGAAGAGAACGATTCCTCAAGCCACATTACAGTTTACCAGTTCAACGAGGCAACAGGCACATACACAGGGCTGGCCATAACCCCGCCGCCGCTCTTTTCACCGTCGGAAAAGGCGAACGGCGTTGCTTTCTGGCGTGATTTCAACGGCTTCTCGACCCTGTTCGTGGTCGTTGAAGGTGACACGGACTACATAACCGGCTATTTCGTGAGATACGCTGACCAGACGCGTCAGGTTAACCCCTCGGTTGAGGAGGATCAGGTCACCAAGCCTGTCGCATTTGGAGGCGGCATCAGGAGCAATTTTGTGAGGAATGGGCTGTTGTCCGTTCAGCTTGCCTCACCGCAGTCCATGAAGGCCGTGATCTCGGTATACGACATCTCAGGAAGGACGGTTCTGACCAGAACTCTACATGTGAGCGAAGGAGTTGGGACTTATGACCTTGCGGTCAATTCCCTGCCGTCCGGCGTCTATTATGTGCTTCTGAATTCGCCTCTTGGAAAGTTGAGCTTTAAATTTGTTGTGCTGGAATAGGGCTGATGAACGGGACGGGCGTATTGACATCTGCTGTGGCGACCATAAAATAGGCGCCAACAGATGAGCGGCGGAATAGTGAAAATCAAACGGACAATATGCGGGCGAAATCGCCTGAGGGATAAGGTTTTGGGGCGGTTTCGCCCCATTTTTATTATTTAGGCGGCCATTTTGGCCGCCTATTTTTTTATGTGGAGAAAAACGGGCGGCCTGACGGCCGCCCTTAAACCAGATCAAAGGGGGAGTTAATCATGATGCATAATGGCCCAATAACCAAGATAAGGGGTAAAATGGCGTGGGCACTCGGTGTCCAGCACTTCCTTGCCATGTTCGGAGCTACCGTTTTGGTGCCGCTCCTTACCGGCCTTGACCCGCTTGTCGCTCTCTTCACGGCTGGCATCGGCACCTTGATCTTCCATCTGGTCACCGGCAGGAAGGTGCCTGTCTTTCTCGGCTCATCCTTTGCGTTCATAACGCCCATCGTGCTTGTCGCTCAAAAGCAGGGGCTGGCTTATGCGACAGGTGGCATCGTGGTCGCAGGCGCCGTTTACCTGCTTGTTGCCTTGATAGTCATGCTTGTGGGGCCCGAAAGAATAGTCAAACTGTTCCCGCCCGTGGTATCCGGCCCTGTCATCATCGTCATAGGCCTGAATCTCGCCCCTGTTGCCGTGAAGATGGCGGCTTCAAACTGGATTCTGGCCGGACTTACGACCTTGACGATCATCGTTGTGGCCACATTCGTGAGGAGCGGGCTCAAGCATGTGCCTGTCCTCATCGGAGTGGCAGTTGCTTACATCGTGGCGCTTGTTTTCGGGAAAGTGGACACGGAGCCGCTCGTCAAAACCGCATGGTTCGCAATACCGAATTTCATGCTCCCAAAGTTCAGCTGGTTTGCGGTTTCCGTAATCGCGCCTGTCGCCATCGTTACGATGGTTGAGCACATCGGAGACATCCTGACCAACGGGGCAGTTGTGGGCAAGAACTTCCTCAAAGAGCCCGGATTGCATGCCACGCTTGCCGGCGATGGACTTGCCACGCTGTTCGCTGGCCTGTTTGGAGGGCCTGCAAACACGACTTACTCCGAAAACACAGGTTTGCTGGCGCTCACAAGGGTTTATGACCCGTCCGTGCTGCGCAAGGCCGCTTTGATTGCCATCCTCGTTTCGTTTTGGGCCAAGATCGGGGCCGTTCTGCGCACCATCCCGCAGTCCATAATTGGCGGCGTGAGCCTTGTCCTTTTCGGAATGATCGCATCCGTTGGCATCAGGATGCTCAAGAGGGAGGAGATAGATTTCGCCCATCCGAGGACGCTGATCATCGTTTCCGTGATTTTGACGCTCGGCGTTGGCGGTGCTGTGTTGAAGATCGGGGATTTTGAGCTTTCGGGTATGCCGATTGCTGCCATAGCCGGGATAATCCTGAATTTGATTTTGCCTGAGGGTAAGGAGCTGCTTCCGATGGCGAATTTGAAAAGCGAAGTCGTGCAGGAATAGACCTATTTCGCGAGGTTAGACGATTTTGCTCGGCGGCAGGGCGGAGCCCTGCCGCCGATGTTTTAATCTGAGCCTATTTTGAAGGGTATTTACTGTTTGGCTTTCCGCGGCATTGCTGTGGTGGATTCCGATCATGCGGACATTCTATGCCGGGCAGACGCTCCTGCCACCGTTCTGTAAAAAGATTTTGTGCTCGAATTGATGGGACAGCTGCAATTTTCCTGAAACGGCGTTCCTGAGCCGTGAAGCGCAGTTTGGGTTGACAATTATCCTTTGAGAAATCTATAATTTGCAGGCAATTGAGGAAAAACAAGGAGAGTCCGAAACATGAAAAAGATCGATTACGATGGGGTTATCGATTACATAAAAGAGCATCTTCGGAATGTGATTATAGGCGGAGTTGTCGTGCTTGTTCTATTGATCGGCGTTGCTATTGTCGTCAGCTATCATCCTGCGCCACCGCCCGGAACGCAGTTGAAATACATGCGCGCTATATCTTTGTTTACGATGGGCGATTCCACAGCGGTTGATAGCCTTCTGAGCATTGCGGAGGTGGCTCCATCTTCGGTTGAAGGCAAGAGAGCGCTTTACTACCTCGGCGTTGCCTATCTGAAAAAGGGCGACCTGGACGCCGCTGAGAGCTACTTTAACAGGTTCCTCAAATCTGGCCTGAAAGATCCATTTATGACTGCGCTCGCATACAACCATCTGGCCACCATTGAAATCAACAAGGGCAAGGTGGACAAAGGGCTTGCCTATCTCAAAAAGGCTATGGATGAAAATCCATACACATCTTACAAGGGATTTTACCTCTACCGCATGATAATCATCAACGAAGAGCTGGGCAATTACAAAGAGGCCTACAAGTTGGCCAGGGAATTTAAGGAAAAATACAAAGATCATCCGCTCTATGTTGATGTAAGTCAGGAGTTAAAATTCCTTGAAGGCGCTCTGACCTCTCAGGGGTAGCCCTGCGGGAGGTGATCTTAAGTTGGTCAACAGCAGATTCACTGAGCGAGCCAAAATTGTTCTGAAGATTGCGCGAGAGGAAGCGCTTAAGTTGATGGCGGGGTTTATACGGACCGAACATCTGTTGTTGGGTATTGCTAAGCTGCGAGAAGGAGTAGCTGCCATAGTGCTCTCAAATCTCGGGATTGATCTGGAAGACCTTGCTCACCGTATTCGATCTGTGATAGGCCAATCAAGAGACCTTACATTATCCGCTGATGAGATGATAATTCCATACGATGAATATGCCAGCAATGTTTTGAGCTTTGCAATAGAGGAATCCAGGCGCCTTGGGCATGACTATATCGGGACTGAACACCTGTTGCTTGGTATTTTGAGGGAGAAGCGCGGAGTTGGTGCCCAGATCCTGTTCGGTATGGGTCTTGAAATTTCGACTGTCAGGAACGAAGTGGTTAAGGTATCGGGTAAGATGCCGCGACATAATAAGTTTCAAACCAAGACGCTTGATAGTTTTTCAGTTGACCTCACTCAGCTTGCCAGAGAAGGCCGACTTGACCCGGTCATTGGCAGGGAAGACGAGATCGAGCGGGTGATACATATCCTTGCGAGACGCCGTAAGAACAATCCGGTGCTTGTTGGGGAGCCCGGCGTCGGTAAAACCGCCATTGTCGAAGGCCTCGCTCAGCGAATAGCGAAAAAGGATGTTCCCGAAGTCCTGAAGGAAAAAAGGATTTTGCAGCTCGACATTGCCGCGGTTGTAGCCGGAACGAAATATCGCGGCCAGTTTGAGGAGCGGATGAAGGCCATAATCGTTGAGGCCGTCAAAACGCCAGATGTCATAATTTTCATCGACGAGCTGCACACGGTCATCGGTGCCGGCTCGGCCGAAGGCTCACTCGACGCATCTAGCATGCTGAAACCCGTGCTCGCACGGGGAGAGTTGCAGATCATAGGCGCCACAACATTTGACGAGTATCGCAAATACATCGAAAAGGATGGGGCGCTTGAGAGGCGTTTCCAGCCGATAATGGTTGAGGAACCATCGGTCGCCAAGACCATCATGATACTCAAGGGACTGAGGCACAAGTATGAGCTTTTCCACGGCGTCAGGTATTCGGACGAAGCGCTTGAGCTCGCAGCAAGGCTTTCCGATCGTTACATCACGGATAGATATCTCCCGGATAAGGCCATCGATGTGATAGATGAGGCCGGCGCAATGGTGAAACTCGAGGCTACAAATGTTTCGGATGAGTTGCTTGATCGATACAAGAAGGAGCTGGAGAGGATCAAGACACTGAAACAGCTTGCCTCGGAACATCAGGAATACGAACAGGCAGCACGATTGAGGGATAGGGAGCGTGAAGTCACAAGGAAGATAGCTTTTCGTAGAAAAGTGTTGCTGGAAAGTGAAAAAGACATCACCGTTACCCCTGACCATATCATCCACATAGTTTCAAAATGGACGGGTATCCCGTTGAACAGGATAGATGTTGAGGAGGGCAAAAGGCTTCTGAACATGGAGGAGGAGCTCAAGAAGCGGATTGTCGGGCAGGACGAAGCCATACATGTGCTGGCGCGTGCGATAAAGCGGTCGAAGGCCGGCATCAAAGATCCACATAGACCGATAGGTTCCTTCATCTTTCTCGGCCCGACGGGTGTCGGCAAAACCGCGCTTGCAAAGGCGCTGGCGGAGTTCCTCTTTGGCGAAGAAGAGGCGCTAATTCAGATCGATATGTCGGAATACATGGAAAAATTCTCCGTTTCGAGGCTGATCGGCGCACCTCCGGGATATGTCGGATATGAGGAAGGCGGTCAGCTCACCGAAAAGGTCAGAAGGAGACCGTATTCCGTCATCCTTTTCGATGAGTTCGAGAAAGCGCATCCGGATGTCTTCAACCTGCTCCTTCAAATACTCGAGGAAGGGGTCATCACTGACAGCATAGGCAGGAAAATCAACTTCAGGGAGACGGTCATCATCCTGACATCGAACATAGGCACGCGGTTTATCAACAAAGCGCGTGGGCTCGGTTTCTCAGCAGAGCCTCAGGAGCTCGATCAGGATAAAATCAGAGCTTTTCTGGCCGAGGAGCTTAAAAAGTTCGTCCCGCCGGAGTTTCTCAACAGGATCGACGAGGTGATCATATTCAATCCGCTGCAAAAACAGCATCTCTACGAGATAATCGATGTGATGATCGGCGAGTTGAAGGACAGGCTGAGAGAGAAAAACATATCCCTCGAAATTTCCACCTATGTCAGGGATTACCTTATCGAAAAGGGGTATAACCCCGAATATGGGGCTCGTCCGTTGAGGCGAGCCATCAGGCAATACATTGAAGACCCTCTGTCAGAAGCAATTCTGGCAGGGGAGATCAAAGAAGGTGATAATGTCATTGTTGTGCTTGAAAAAGGCACAATCCAATTCATTCCCACCAAGGAGAAAGAGAAATGTCTGGTATAATGTTGGTGTTCCTCCTTTCTTTCCCGATAACAGTCAAAGATGTTCAGGTTCAGGGTGCTAAATGGCAGCCCCCGCAGTTCATCACGACCAAATTCGGCATATCACCCGGCGACAGAATTGGTCTGCCTGAGCTTTTCCTTGCGACCCGCAGGCTTTACTACGGCGAACGGTTTAGCGACATCACGGTGTATCAGATAGGCCCCGACACCTCAGCCGTGCTCAGGATATCGGTTACCGAAAACCCCACTCTGAAATACCTGATATTTGTCGGGAACAAGAAAATTCGAGCCGATGAGATCAAGGACTCGGTGTTGAAGATAGTTGCGTCGGAGCCGCCTTCGTCAGATTCCGTTCGGCAGAAATACCGCAGGGAATTTGGCAAAAATGCGACCGTTTACCTCGTGCACGGTGGCTATCCGCTGTCGCCTAACCGTGTGTTCTCGTGGAAAAGGCAAATCGAAAAGCGGTATCTCAAGGAAGGATATGCACTTGTGAATGTGGAAGCTGAGGTTGTTGATACCGACAGCGTCGGATATGCAAACCTCATCATGAAAGTGCATGAAGGCACGAAGATCAAGGTTAAAGAGATCGCATTTCATGGAAATTCCGCATTTGACGACAAGAAACTCAAGAAGGCGATCAAGACCAAAGAGGCCGGTTTCCTGAGAAGCGGCACCTTCAAACTTGATCAATGGCAGGAGGATTCGGCCCGCATAGTTGAATTTTATGCCAATCACGGCTATCCGAGGGCGAGGGTCGATTCCACAAGGATCAGGTATGAGGGAAAATACGCCTATCTCGATGTCTGGATCACCGAGGGCAATAAGCTTGTAATTCACAGCATAGACATCGAGGCGGCGCCGCCTTTCGATTCCACAAAGTTGTATTCCCTGTTGAAGATCAAGCCCGGAATGCCCTTCTCGAGGAAGAAATACATGGAGTCCATGCAGAATGTGATGACGGTTTACCGGGATTCCGGTTACATGTATGTGAATGTCATACCTGTCGATTCAACGGTTGACGATACCCTTCTGGATGTTGTCTGGAAGGTAGTGCCCGGACACCGAATTTTCATCAGGAAGATAGACATCGAAGGCAACACGAAGACAAGGGACTATGTGATATTGCGTGAGCTTGACCTGTTCCCAGGCGACCATTTCTCGTCCACCAAGCTGCAGAAGAGCCAGCGCGACCTGTTCATGCTTAACTTCTTCAGCAATGTGATGGTCAATTTCAAGAACACGGACGACAGCTCGTGGATAGACCTTGAGTTCAAAGTCCATGAAAAGCCGGCGGGGCAGCTCGGTTTTGGCGCCACATACTCGGAGCTCGAAGGGCCTGCGCTCTATTTCAACATCATGCAACCCAACTTTCAGGGTAAAGGACAGGTCATATCCTTCATGTTCCAGTATGGGAAGAAGGTGCAGAACTACCGCATATCGTTTACTGAGCCTTGGCTTGGCGGGAAACCGCACTCGCTCGGCTTCGACATCCACAATGTGATTTACTACTACTATGCGGACTTCGACAGGCAGGAGACCGGCGGAAGCGTGTCGTATTCACAGCGAATCTGGAACGATTACTGGAGGACAGGCATAACTTACAGCCTCGAACGGGTCAACCTTTTCAATGTCTCGGAATACTATCGTGAGCATTATCCCGAATACTCAAAGCCGTTCTGGACATCGTCGATATCGACATTCATCACGAGGGACACACGAAACAGGCCGTTCTTCCCGACCACAGGCAGCAGGTTCACATACACGCTTGTGTTCGCAGGCGGGCCACTTCAAGGCGATGTGCATTATCACAAGCACACCGTCGAGTGGTCGAAATATCTGCCAAAGCCGTTCAGCAGCAAGAAATACGCCTCCGTGTTCTGGCTGAGAGGCGGTTATGTCGGCGGTTTTCATCCGGATAACTGGGCGGAAGGCGTGCCATACTACGAGCGATTTTTCCTCGGAGACATAGGATTTTACGGGCTCAGAGGGCACGAGATCAGGTCGGTGTCGCCGATAGTCGATGGCAATAAAATCGGTGGGCGTGTCTTCGGCATCTTCACATTCGAGGAAAGATACCTTGTGGAGCAAAACATCTACTTCCTCGCTTTTGTGGATGTGGGTAACACATGGCTTAATGTGAACAAAATACCGCAGGTGGGATTTGAATACGGGCTTGGTGTCGGCATGCGCATGGAGATCCCGATGATGGGCATACTCGGCTTTGACATCGGGTTTGACCCAAGGACACGGGAATTCGTGCCGCATGTTCAGGTCGGCACCATGTTCTGATGAAACGCCTCCCCCAATGGGGACGATGATCGAAATAAAATGTTCTTTTAACAGAGGAGGATGATATGAGTAAAAAAGCCATTATGGCGGTGGTGGTTGTAGCCACTCTGGCGGTCATAACCACATTTGCAGGATGTAAAAAAGGCGGAGAAGGATACGATACCAAAGAACTTGGCAACCCAATTGTGAAGGTTGACGGGCTCACACTTTATGAGAAAGACCTTGAGATTTACGGTCAGGGCATGCAGTGGACGCCTCAGCAAAAAAAGGATTTTATAAAGCAGTGGACAAAGATGGCACTTCTTTATCTTGCGGCCAAAGAAGAAGGATTTGACAAAAACCCTCTTATCAGAAGGAAACTTGAGTTGAACGAGCAGTTGACACTGGTTCAGGAATACGAAGCGCAGAAGATGAGCAACATCACGGTCTCCCCGACGGAGGTCGATTCCATCTACAACCTGCACAAGGATCTTTTCGATCGAAATGCCACTTTCCTGATCGTTTATGCTCAGGATTCAGCTAAACTCGAACAGATTGACAGGATGTTGAGCAATAAGAAGGGCAGTCGCCTTTTCATGGCGATAGAACAGGTGAAGTCGGATTCCACTGTCACCGCCTTTGAGACCCAGAACCCTGTGAACCTTGGCATATTCTATCTGACTTACAGCGACATACCCGAATCCCTGAGGGCGAAAGTCGTTAAACTCAGGCCCGGACATGGTGTCATGGGCAAATATCAGGATGGCTCTTACATCTACCTGTTTTTGATCAGCGAGAGCAGGACGCCCGCCGGCGAGCAACAGGTTAAGAGCTTCATCCAGCAGTATCTTGTCGATCACAGGCGTAAAGCGGTCGAGGATTCCTTGATCTCAAAGATGCAGAAGAAATACAAAGTCGAATATCTTGCCGATACGACTAAAACCAACAAATAAGGTGGGGATACCATGAAAAAAGCTATCTTTTTGTTGTTCCTTGCTGTCCTGCCGCTTCTGGGGCAGCAGGCGAAGAAAATAGACGACACACTTGCAATAGTGGGCGACCAGCCGCTGTTGAGGTCGGAATTCGAGAGTGTGTATGATCTCTATGCCACGCAATACAGGCCGGATACGATATCCGATTCGCTTATGCGCAAACAGCTTGTAACTCAGCTCAAAGCTCAGGTCTTTAACGACCTCCTGACGACAAAGCTTTTCTATGTCGCCGCCCTGAAGGACACGAACATCAATGTGACCGACGAGCAGGTTAACGAGCAGATTCAGAACTTCATTGACAACATCAAAAATTCCATCGGTCAGCAAGGTTTCAACCAGTTACTTCAGCAGCTCGGCACCAATCTGGAGAATTTCAAGAAGATGTTGAGGTGGTATATACGTGAACAGCTGTATGCTCAGGCCTACATCGATGCACATGTTCGGTCGAAAGTGCAGGTTTCACCTCAGGAGATCGATAGCCTTTACAACGCCATGAAGGATTCCATCCTGCTGACGCCTGAGATGGTGCGCATAGCTCACATCCTTATCTCCGTGAAGCCGTCGAAATCGGAGGAGAGGGCGACGGAAAAAACGGCCATGGCCATCTACAAAAAACTCAAGAAAGGCGCCGATTTCGCTCAGCTGGCTTCAAACTACTCAGACGACCGTCAGACGGCTCAGAACGGCGGCTACATCGGGTTTTTGAGCCGAAACAATTTGCCCGACACTCTGGCAGATAAGCTCTTTGCACTCAATCCCGGCGATATCTCGGAGCCGATAAAGGGCGAACTTGGATACAACATATTTAAGTGCCACAGCAAGAAGGGCGATCAGATCGAGCTCTCTTACATACTCGTCAAATACTCTACCTCCCGTGCGGATACGCAGAGGGCGCTCAAAAAAGCGAAGAAGATCTTGAACGCCATCAAAAACGGTGCGTCTTTCGATTCTCTCGCTGAGAAATATTCAGATGACAACGCCACGAAGGATCTTGGCGGCGATCTCGGATGGATTCAGCTTCAGGCCCTGCCATCCCCTTTGAAGGACTCTGTGGCTGTTATGAAGCCCGGTGACATAAAAGGCCCCATCCCGTCGGAATACGGATACCACATCGTGAAGTTCATCGACCGTCGTGAAGCTCAGAAGCCGACCAAGGAACAGTTTGCCCAGATGGTCTATCAGCAGAAAATGAACGAGGCGCTTCAAGCCGAATATCAAAAACTCAGCAAGGAAATCTACATCGACATCAAGGTGCAACCCGATCAACTGTAAGCTGGCTTATGGAAGTGAATTGAGGAGGCCCGGCTCTGTCCGGGCCATTTTTTTATTTGTTTGAGGATAAAATTTTTTTTATATCCCTGACAAGCTTGTTCTCGACTATGTTGGAAAGTCCAATCTGGTCTTTTTCTACCACAAGAATCAGCAAATATTCTTCATCGATGCCTCTAACCCTTACGACATGGGCGTCAAAGGATAGAATAAAAGCTGAGTTACCTAAAGATTTGCCCTTTAAAAATTCTTTAACCTCTTCATAAGCTTTCCTTATGAAGTCGTTTCTCGCTCTCGCAATTAACCTGACTAATTTTAAAACCATGTCCCCATGAAAATTTTTGCATTCCATCTGTACTTCTGGAGAAAAACTCCTGACTAAAGGGTTTCCGTCCATATCAACTAATACTATCCCTCTGAGTTGAAATTCCCTAACCATCTTATCAAAAAGCTCTTTTACAGCTTGCAGCGAAGATGCGACCCTGGGTTTCTTTTCAGTAGGCCCTTTTTCAAGTTTAGTTTGAGGCGGAGCTTGAGCAGTTAGTGTATTAGCAGTTTGTTCCTCGACGAAGATGTTAGGTTTTTCAGTCATAGAGGGTGGATTTTCAAATTTCGCTTTTGGCATGGTGTCATTTTTTGTCGGTGACCAGATAAACAAGTAGTGTTCGTTATCAACTATGTAATCGAGAATTTCCCTGAACTCAGCATCGTCCATCGGGAAATCCACCTTTTTGACGCTGCCATCGCTCTCCAGAATCTCCCCTGTCCCGCGCACATTGTGGAGGAATATTGCAAGCAGGAATTCTTTCAGTATATCCCCTCTGATGTGGGACATATAAGCCCTTGTCACAGCATTTCTGTATCTATTTTTTAACTCTTCCCAAAGTTTATTCATAGCCACCCCCTATCTGCTTGACAAATTTGAACAAACTTTGTTATCAAAATTATGTAGTAAACAGGATAAAGTGTAAAGCGAAATATGTTTCAATTAGGTTTTTAATCTACTGATTTTCCGTTGGTTAAAATGTTAGATAGATCAACGGATTGAGAAACGACATGTCCATTTCCACTTCGATGTGGCCTGTAAGCCTGTCCATCTCCATGTAAGTCGGTGATGTGATCGGTGGAAAGTAGTTGCTCTGTGCTGTCACAGTCACGATTACCCACATCTCGCCCTTGTTTATCGATGCTTCGAGAGTTGAGTTCAGTTCCGATGAGCCCACCAATGAATCTGTGACAACGCCCTGCACGCTTCCCTGAACCAGAACAGGAGCCCTGTTGACCTCCGACGGGAGTCTGAAACTGTATCCAAGCTGCTGAAGGCCGCTGAGAAACGGCTGGAGCAGGTAAGATGGGATGTATCTGCTCAATCCGGTTGTGTCAAACACCATGAGGTAGTCCGTTGTGTCCGATATGTCCTCTGAGCTGATTTTTATCTGAAATGTCACAGGTGTGTCGCTTCTTGCGGTGAATGCCCACGACGACGCCTTGACTGTGACACTTTCCGACGATAACGCAACTTTCTTCATCACATAGAACCTGAAAGTTACATTTGTGAAAGCATTCTGGATGCCTGTGAGCGGGAGGGAGATATTTTCTGTCTCGCTCTTTACGACGAAATCGCCTCTGCAGCCGGCAGTTACGATTATCGCAATAACAAACATGAATGTGAGAAGGTATCTTTTCATGAGTTTGCCTCCTTGTTGATTGTAAATCTTAAAGCTCCTCCCCGGGCAGCGAATCCCAGAAACTTTCGGTTTCATGTGGCTTTATATGCCTGTCCTCGATTATCTCCATAAAAAGATGTCGGTCTTTTCGAGGCACATTTTTGCCCGGAATGCGCAAAACCTTGAGGATGACATGTCGTGTCGGAAGCGAGATCTCAATCGTGTCTCCGACCGCGATTTCGGATGCAGGTTTCGCAACTTCACCGTTCAACTTCACCGAGCTGTATCGGCATGCTTTCCGCGCCTGCTCCCTGCTTTTAAACACCCCGGTTAACTTCAGGAATTTGTCTATCCTCATCCTAATTTAAGGAGCTCCCCGACGGAGAGCAGCTTCTCCTCTCCGGATTCCATGTCCCTGATCTTAACTTTCTGAGAGCTGAGCTCATCTTCTCCGATGATGATGGTGTATCTTGCCCCGGTCCTGTTTGCCAGCTTCATCTGTGCCTTCATGGATTTCGGATTGTGGGACATGTCAACCGAAATTCCCTCGGCTCTGAGCTGACGAATTAGCTCAACAGCGAATTTTCTCGCTTCATCGCCGTGAGTTACGATAAAGTATTCCGGTTTTGGCGGTTGTGCGTCCAAGTTGAGCGCAATGATCACGCGCTCGACGCCAAGTGCGAACCCAACGGCCGGAGTAGGCGGCCCGCCGAGCTCCTCGACAAGCCCATCGTAGCGACCGCCGGCAAGCACTGTGTTTTGAGCGCCAAGACCGGCGGTTTTGAACTCAAAAACGGTGTGCGTGTAGTAGTCAAGTCCGCGCACAAGCCGATTGTTTATCTCGTAGTCTATGCCCCAGAGCTCAAGGTATTCGAGGACCTTCTCAAAATGGCGCTTTGAATCCTCTGAGAGGTAATCCATGATGTTGGGCGCATCTTTGAGTTTTGGGCCGTCTATCTTGCAGTCCAGCACACGAAGCGGGTTGCGGTAAAGCCTTCTCTGGCAATCTTCGCAGAGCTCATCCTTCCGCTTCTCAAGGTATTCGATGAGGACATTTCTGTATCTCTGCCTGTCCTCGACCGTGCCGATGGAATTCAGTTCCAATTTCAGCTCCTTGAACCCAAATTCTTTAAGCAGTGTGAGCCCGAGCTCGATCGTCTCGGCGTCCGCAAGCGGGTCGCCTGCACCTATGAACTCGACGCCTATCTGCCAAAATTCGCGAAGTCGCCCCTTTTGAGGTCGCTCTGCACGAAAGACATTCTCGTAATAAGCCAGTTTGACGGGTGGAATCATGTGGTTTTCCAGATATGCGCGCACCACGCCAGCCGTGCCCTCCGGGCGCAGTGTCAAGCTCCTGCCGCCGCGGTCAGTGAATGTGTACATCTCCTTTTCGACGATGTCCGTAGCTTCTCCGACTGACCGCACGAACAGCTCCGTTGCCTCAAAAGTGGGGGTAGTGATGAAGCCGTAGCCGTAGCGCAACAGGATTTTTCTGGCCTTCTGCCAGAGCTGTTCCCTTACCTCAGATTCTGCCGGAAGTATATCTCTCGTGCCTTTAATTCTTTTGTATTTGAGTGCCATAACGCTCACTCCTGATTGTGGATGCATTATAAGGCCAAAATAAAAAGGGCGGCCGCAGGCCGCCCCTCTGTTTCCATGTGTCCCGAACGGTTACTCCTCGATAATCTCAACATTTGCACGAGGCACAATCACCTGTTTTCCGCCCTCAAGCTCCACTTTCAGCACCCTGACCTTAGCCTCTGTCTCGATCTCCTGAAGTTCCGGTGGGAGTTCGATGACTTTGCCGATCTGACCGAAATAAGGCTCGCGGATAATTCTGACGAGGCTGCCGGGGACGAGTCCTTCGCTCAGCGACTCCTCTTCCGTCTTGATCTCAAGTGTCTCATCCGGCACGATGACCTCTGGCCTGATCACGCCGGCCCTGATCTGAGTGGCACCGTTGACCGAGGCCTTCTTGCCCTCAAGCTCCTTCAGGAGTTCAAATGTGCGGTGAGCCATCCTGAGTTTGCCAAATCCTTCGGTGATAACGAGCGTGATACCCTTCCCTTCGTTTCCTGTGATTGCCACACCGATGTCGTAGCCGAGGAAATCGCGCAGGTTGGCGTCGTCGATGCCGCCGACCACGATGGCGACTGCTCCAACAGAGACGGCCTTCTTTATCGCGGCAGCCGTTACGAACGAGCCTCCGACCAGAATTTTGCCTTTGTGCTCCTCGGTTATCATGTCTGCGTCTAAGATGTCGTCCGGCGTCTCAGCGATTACATGGATGTGTCCGATCCGTTCCTCACCTATGCCGAAGATGCCCTGAATGAAGCTGGCCTTTGTCTGAACGATAACGCCTTCGTTTTCAATCACTTCAACCACTTCGCCGTCGATGTAAGCCTTGACCTCCACCGGGAGAGGTGGCTCCCTCAAAATCACCTGTCCGGTGACCTTTGAGATGTTCTCTATCGTCCCATCGACCGGAGCCGTGACGGACGACTTGAACAGGCCGAAAAATCCCTTTGACTGAGCAATTATCTCGCCTTTTTTCACGGGATCGCCGACTTTTTTGAGCATCAGAAGGGGCACATCCTCAGGCGGCACGGACAGGAGACCAGCGACATTTATCGGAACCACATTGCCGGGCAGCTCCGTCCTCGCAACGACATCCTCGGCTTTCACTTTATCGCCGACCTTTTTCAGCACGGTGCCCGGCAAAGGCAATCTCCTCTCCTTTCTTACGATTGTCGCCTTTGCGACCTTTAAACCCGGCGTATATGCGTGAGCCATTTTACTTTCCTCCTATTGAAATTGTTGGATTTCCTGGTTGTTTAACTGTGCTTACGGTCTCAGCTGGCGGCAAAAGCGGCTTGAGATCAGGCTCAACATTGCCGTATCTGTTCGCTTCTTCCAGAATCCGAAGCGCTTTCGCCGTGTCACCCTGCTTCAGGTAAATTCGCGCAAGCTGGTTGTGCACATCTTTTTCGCTCGGCAGCTGATCGACAATCATCTGCAGGTAGTTCGTTGCTTTCGCTGTGTCGCCTTTCTGCAGGTAGATGTTCGCCATCTGGTAGTAAAGCTGGAGTTTCTGGTTCTGCGGTATGGACTGTGACTTGATCGCCGGTTCCATAAGCGCAAGGGCGGAGTCGTATTCGCCCAACTCAGCGTAAAGCTGTGCCATGGTCAGGTTGATGTAGATGATGTTGTTTTCAAGCTTCTTCTGTGTCTCCTTTGAAAGCGACTGGATGAACTTGTTGCCGAGCCAGAACTCGTCGAGCGCAAGCCTGATGAAGCTGTCTTTCAGAGCTGAGTCAGCATTTGCCACCGTTATGGCCCTCTGCTGATACTCCGATGCGAGACGCAGCGCCACGGACGCATAGTTGCGGATCAGCTTCTCATGTGTCTCGTCCTTGAAGACATGCGGGTTGAAAACGCCGCGATAACGGAATACATCGGGCCATGGTGGCTTGGTGTTCCCATATTTCTGGACGAATTCCTGCGGCCTCATGTCGTCGTGCAGCAGGTGGCGTGTCTTTTCGATGTTGAGCCCTTCGTAGTTCGGCGTGGTGGAAACCGGACGGCTGTGTAACGCCATCGCCATGCCTTCCATCTCAAGATATTGCTCCCAGCCTTTCATGTGGTCACGAGACACCGTGATCGCGAAATAGATCGGGGTAGAGAAGTTGCCGCCCTTGGCAATGACTTCTTTCAGGAAGTCCTGCTGAGATGCGAGGTAAATCCTCGGGAACTTGAGGCCGTTGCCCAGCTCGATCATGTCGTCCGTCTTGTAGCCGAGCGAGGTTGCTATCATGTCCCTGATCATGAAATCGGCTAACATGATGTAGCCATTCTGCGTCTTTGCGGGGTAGAACACTGGCGGGAGCTTATCGATCTGAGCCTCTGTGAAGCTGATAGGTGCACCTTTTATCTTCAACTGCTTGACATACCAGTTTGTGTTGAGCAACGAGAGGTTGGCGATTATGACATCCTTCCGCACATGCAGCACTTCCTGATCAAACCAGAGCGGGAATGTGTCGTTGTCGCCGTTCGTATACATCACAGCGCCTTTTGCAGGGGAAATCAACATGTTGTATGCGTAATCTTCGGCGATGTAGTTCTGAGAGCGATCGACTATCGGGTAGAAATGGCCGATCTGGAAGCCGAGCATAATGAACCCAAGGACCGGCCCGAGATAGCTCGATATCTTTGACCTGAGGTATTTCAGGAGCACTATGCCGAGTTCGTAGAGTGCTATGCCCGCAAACAGGGCGTTGAAGGTGAACGCAGGGGCGTAGAAGTAATCCCTGTCACGCACCTCCGTCAGCCCGCGCGCGAGGTTGGCCGGATTGACAGGATGAGTGGGTGAATCTTTGAGGTTGAGGTAGAGGAAGAGGCCGAGACTGCCGATTATGAAAGCTCCTCCGACAAGGAGCCATGTCTTCCAGTCCTCGAACGCAGCAAGCACAAATCCGATCAGCCCCAGCGCAAACATCGGAACCCACAATGCGGCATACTGCCAGCTGAAGTAAAGCAAATAGACCTTGATCTGGTCTATCAGGGCTATTCTTCTCGGGAACACCTTTGCAGGCTCATACTGCTTACGCAACAGGACATCCATGAACGCCTTCCAGCTGACTCTT
>JALVZN010000073.1 GCA_027037615.1 Caldifarciminota bacterium
GGAGTTTCGACACATGTCGGACAGCGGCGGAAACAAGGTCATCGAACAGTTCTATCATGCTCAGTGCCTTAAGGATGCGACGATGGCCGAATCGATAATCAGGTTCATGAAAAAACATCCCGATTACAAGATGTTGCATGTCAACGGTGGTTTCCATTCGGATTACCATCTCGGAATTGTGTATCAGCTGAAAAAGATGGCGCCTGACCTGAAAGTTGTGGTGATCTCGACCGTGTCGTCTCCTGACGATAAGGCTGGCGACTACCTCATCATCGATAGGCGCACATCGGAATCCGATGAGAATAAGTAAACGCTGGATTCGGGTATCCATAATCCTGAGTCTGGTAATTCTCGGCGTTGTAGCCGTTTATTTTCTGGCCATCCGCGCCCGCAACAGATGGCCGAAAACGCCGTTCTTCGTGGTTGCCCGCATCGAAAGCATTGAATTCAGCGATGATACGACATCCGCTATGACATCTCAGCTGAAGAGGGCGGTTTCCGTCGTCGCGGATTCTTCCGCACCAGTCAAGCCGTTCTTTTACAGGAGAGTTGCGGGCAGGCAGGAGATCTATTCAATCATCGATGAGCACAACCCCTTGATTTTCTGGTGGATTTGGGTCTCAGAGGATTCGATACGGCTCATCGGCTATGAAGGGGCGGCTCTGAAAAACGACACCCTGCTGCTTCCGGACACTATCGAGCTCGTCATGAGAGGCGAGTTCGATGCGCTCAGCCTTGCAAACGCCATCGTTGGGACGAGTTATCTCCTTGGATATGTCTCAGGCCACGGGAAAGAGCTCCTTGAGCTTGCCATCCCGCGGTTGGAGAATGTCGTGCTGGACTTCGATGGGAGGGACATCTGGCTGCTTTTGGGCTGGGCATACATGGCCGATGGCAAGTATGGACATGCGAGGAATGTCTTTCTGCGCGCTGACACATCCGATTACCGGGTCTCTTATGCGCTGGGGATGTCGTTTTTGCGGGACAACCGCATCGATTCGGCGATGGCGGTCTTCCAGAGCACGATCGCAAAGGCGCCTCTGGGCTGTGCGATGCCGCTTTTCGGTTACGGGGAAAGCCTGATCAAGCTCGAAATGCCGTCTGAAGCTGTGCCGCCGCTCAGAACAGGGCTCAAGGCGATGCCGAACTATGCGCGTGGTAATTTCCTGATGGGGCTCGCCTTTGACCTCAACAGGCAGGTTGATTCCGCAGTGGCGTATTATCGAAAGGCCGCGCGGTTCGACACGACATGGGCGGCGCCGCTCTACAACCTCGCGATACTCATGGGCTCGCGCGGCGATACCGCCGCAGCACTGGAGCTCTATCGGGAGGTCGTGAGGATAGATTCGCTCGCTTTTGACGCCATGACCAACATGGCGTGGCTGTATCTGCAATCAGGACAGCTTGATTCGTCGATAAAATGGTTCAAAAAGCTTGTGGAACGGGACACCCTCTCCACCGATGCGCTTTACGGACTGGCGACCGCATACTTCAGGAAGAACGAGGTCGAAAAGGCCGATTCCGTGCTCAGTGACTGCATCCGCATTTCACCCGAGTTTCTCCCCGCATACCTCGCAAGGGTCAGGATGGCCTTGAAAATAGGCGACATGGAGATGGCGTTCGATGCGGCTCATGAGACTGTCGATTCCCTTCCGGATGAAGCACTTGCATACAACGCACTCGCCTCGGTTTACATCGCATCTGGCGACTACCGAAGCGGCGTTCGATTGCTGAAACAGGCGCTCGAACTCAACCCGTCCGAATTCGATATCCTTGCAAATCTTGGACTTGCATATCACCTGTTAGACGACCTTCAGGAGGCTGAAAAGTATTACCGCAAGGCCGCTGAAACTGCTGCTTCATCGGATGTTTACATCAATCTCGCCTCCCTTTACATCGAGATGAAAAAGCCGTCAAAGGCCCTCGATGCGCTGTCGAAGGCCGAGAGCGAGAATCCCGATGACGCAAAGATTTACTACCTGAGGGGAGTTGCATACTACATGCTGGGCAACAAAGGGATGGCCAGACTTAATTTTGTTAAGTGCGAGAACAAATCCGACGATGTGCAGCTGAAGACGATGGCGCATCGCCATCTCGTCAACCTGTCCGAATACGGCACCCTGTAAAATATTGTCCAGATTTACATGGAGGAGGACATGAAGCAGAGAACTATCGGAAAAGAGGTTACGATAAGCGGTGTGGGACTTCACACAGGCGTCAAATCGACGGTTAAGTTGATGCCTGCTGAGCCTTACGAAGGGATTTATTTCGTTGCAGGAGATGGTGATAAGACGGTTGAAATTCCCGCTCTGGCGGATTTCGTGGTTGAGACCAATCGCGGCACCGTGCTTGAGAAGGATGGCGTCAGGATTCACACTGTCGAGCACCTGTTAGGCGCCGTTTACGGGATGGGTATCGACAATTTGAGGATCGAGCTGGATGGCAATGAGCCGCCGGCCCTCGACGGCAGCGGACTTGGCTTCGCAGAGGCGATCAGGGATGCCGGCGTGGTCGAACTTGATGCCGAGCGGAAGTTTATATCCGTTGACGAGCCGTTTTCCATGAGGTTTGAC
Source organism: Caldifarciminota bacterium (assembly GCA_027037615.1). Lineage (GTDB taxonomy): Bacteria > Hydrothermota > Hydrothermia > B15-G9 > B15-G9 > WGAI01. Next base: position 2,574 of record JALVZN010000073.1, read on the forward strand.
GACAAAGAGCTGATTTTGTTGAAAGGCGATGGACTGAGGGTCAGTTTTGGAGTTGATTATCCGCATCCGGTTGTTTCCACGCAATTTATCTCGATCGAGATTGAGCCCGATGTGTTTCTGAAAGAGATCGCACCTGCGAGAACCTATGTTTTCAAGAAGGACATCGAACAGATTATGGCCGAAGGCCTTGCGAAGGGCGGCAGTTATGAGAACGCCGTCGTCATCGGCGACGATGGAATCGTTAACGGCCCGTTGCGGTTTGTGAATGAGCCCGTTCGCCACAAGGTGTTGGATCTTTTGGGTGACCTTGCGCTTGTCGGCAAACGCATCAGCGGACATCTGATCGCCATCAAGACCGGACATCCGCATCATGTTGAATTTGCGCGCGAACTGAGAAAACTTTACGGAGGCGAGGCTTACGACATCCACTCGGTGCTGAAATACATGCCGCACAGGTATCCGTTTCTGCTCGTGGACAGGATAGTCTCGCTTGGCAAAGACTTAGTGGTGGGCATCAAGAATGTGACCATCAACGAGCCGTTTTTCCAGGGCCATTTCCCCGACGACCCGATAATGCCGGGAGTGCTGATCGTGGAATCCATGGCTCAGGTCGGCGGTTTCCTGCTGCTGAAACGGGTGAATGTGGACGAGTCTGCCGATAAGCTTGTGTA
>JALVZN010000074.1 GCA_027037615.1 Caldifarciminota bacterium
CCACAACTTTCAGGTCAGGCGCCATCTTTTTCAGCTGATACACAATTCCGAGATGGTAATCCGAATGGAAACCGCCGTTGACATGCAACATCTTGTAATCGGGATGTTTTTTCATGAACCTGATTATCGATTCGGCCATCGTCGCATCCTTGAGGCACTGAGCATGATAGAACTGTTCGATAACCTTGTTTCCGCCGCTGTCCGACATGTGTCGAAACTCCCTCATGGCCTCCGCAAACCTCTCGCGATACTCAGGCGAATCGTAGTAAATCTTTGAGGCAATCCATTGTTTTTCCGTGTCCGAGAGGGTGAAAAGGAATGCAGTATCGTTTTTGGCCACACCGTTTGCGATGTAACGCGGCACATTGGTGCCGATCACAGGCAATCCATGCTCACGGGCGAACTCCACCATCGGGCGGTAATCCGTTTCATAGTTGGGCCATGGCCTTGAGCCTTTGAGAAATTCGGCCTCGCTAATGTCGCCCTTGAGATAAGCGTCGAGCAAGGGCTGCACATCGCGCTCGAACATCTCCATTCCGAGCGCCACCTTGTGGTATTTTTCATAAAGTGCCTTCAAAAGCGCAAGTTCGGCATCGTGCGACACTTTCGCATCATGGTGCTCGCCGAAGAAGATTACATCGTAATCGGCCACCGCATCAGCCACCTGCTCAGCTGTCATGAGCTGCCCGGTGTTCACATCTATGAACACGGCCTTATCCGTAACATGCTCTCCCATCGTTATCAAAGCCATGATTATCGCTCCTGTCAACATCTTCATCTCCTCTCCTGTTCTGTAATCGAATTATGAAGAAAACAGGCCGTTTTTTTCAATTTTAGGAGCTACAATAAGTATAGTGAAAATGTGAAAAAGGAGAAGCAATCGGGAAAAATTAAGCAAAGAACAATCTCCACTTGAACCTAATTTCAAAGCTATCGTTAACCGTTGCCTTCCATGAGGCGGCACAGGTGGCGCTCGTGGAGTTCATGGCATGGCCACGATACAAATCGTCACCGCCAGCGAGGCAGTTATTACAACCCAATCGTATAATCCGAAGCGCTCAAACCTGACCTTTCTCCTGTTGTCGGATCTAAATCCGCGCGCCTCAAGCACGGCGGCGATGTCTCTGGCACGCTTAAGCGTGTTAAAAACTAACGGGATGGTCAAATTCAGGTAGAAAGATGCCCTCTCTTTCAGCTTCATGTCGTTGGGCTCAATGCCTCTCAGTCTCAACGAGTTCAACATGTCGCGGATTTCGTTCCTGATGATCGGAATGAACCTGAAACCGATGATCGTCATGAGCAAAATCACATTCGGCACGCCGAAAAATCCCATCGCCCTTATGAATTCCCGTTCCCCAAGCGCTATCAGCAGATAACCGGTTACTATGATGATCGTAACCCTCATGACCGTGCTGGTTGCGTTCATGAGGCTCGTTTTGAACAGGATGGGATGCCCGAATAGGGTCAAAATCGGTGCCCCGCGCGGCGCAAATATGTTCTGGAGTATCGCCATCGTCAGGAAAAGGTAAAAGAGCTCCTTCAACCTCCTTATGCCGCTCAGCGGGTTAACTCCGACAATTCGGACGGCAGCAGCCGAAGCAAGCAGCACAAACGACAGTTTTATCGGGTCGTTCAGAATTATCGCAGCGGTCGAAAAGATCGCAGTGATAAGGACTTTTGTCCTTGAATCAAATTTCATAGCCTGATTTCCCGCGTCTCGCCGTTAAATTCCAGACGGCTTTTCATGGGCGAGGTTATGAGTGCGCCGTGAATCTCCCTCAGCGTTGAGCTCAAAATCGACGCAAGGTTAGCCAGCTGAACAGGATCGAGGTTAGCCTCAGGTTCATCCATGACGAGATACATCGGCTCTGCTGCGAACACCGACGCCATTGCAACGCGCTTCATCTCGCCTCCGCTCAGGTTGAGCGGAAACCTGTCTCGGTAGCGCGAAAGCTGAAACATATCAAGGACATCGGAAAGCTTTGAAGTCGAAAATGTGCCCCTTGCCTTCATCGATATCGCTATCTCCTCCTCCACAGTACGCCCAACAATCTGGTATTCAGGCACCTGAAAGAGGTATCCGATGTGTTTCCCGATCTCGGACAGCCTCATTTCGGAGATGTCCCTGCCCATCAACAAGATCTCACCTGAAGATGGCCTATCCAGCCCGACCAGAAAACGCGTCAATGTGGTTTTGCCCGAACCGGTCGGCCCCAGCAAAAGCGTTATCCCGCCATCAATTTCCATTGAATTTATCTCAATCGTCCTATCGCCTGCGCTGTGATGCAGCCCTTTGACCTGAAAAACAGGGGTTTCGTGGCGGCCTGACGGGGTCTCGACCAAAATCCGTTCCGCATCAGGCAATCCGCGATGCAGTTCCCCGTCCACAAGCGTGTATGCGGTGTCAGCTATCTCAGGTGGTGACGGCCAGCTGCCGAAGATCAGAATCGATGCCCCTCGCTCCTTCTCCGTCCCGACAAGCTCCCACAAAACCTTTTCGGCCTTCGGGTCGAGGAATGCGTCGGGCTCATCCAGTATCAAAAGCTCAGGATGGGCGGCAATGGCGACACAGAGCGACAAGAGCTGTTTCTGCCCCTGAGACAAGCGTTCAGGGGAGTCATCGGCGCGAGACAGGAGTCCGACATGTTCCAGAAGTTCATCCGTTCGCACCCTTGCGTCGCCTTCATCGAAGCCCGCATTTTCGAGGACAAACGCCAGCTCATCCCTCAATGTCGAGAAAAAGACCTGAGTTTCGGGATGCTGCATGAGAAGTCCGACCGTGGAAACGCGCTCCGATGGTCCCATTTCGAGGAGGTTGCGCCCGCCGACCATCACCCTGCCGCTCAGTGTCCCGCCGTGCAGCTTCTCGACGATGCCAGCTGCTGCCAGAGCAAGCGTGGATTTGCCTGAGCCGTTCAAACCGTAAACGAAAACCGCCTGTCCATCATCGACTTTCAGGTTGACCGACTTCAGGACATGCGTGCCGTCAGGGAAGGTGTAATTAAGGGCTTTTATCTCCATTCTCGTGTGGAATTAAAATCAGCTCCCTCGATTTCACCCCGTCGCCCTCAAAATAGGATTTTCCGGCTTCTGAGACGATGTGAAGCGATTTCAGTTCGTCAAAGTCGAATGTCCGATCGCCGCCCCTGAACCTGTATCGCTCAGGCGCATCGTAATCGATTACTTTCAAAAGGGTTGCGACTGACACGGTGTCACCAAAGACCAGTTTCGGCGAGTAGTTGAGCGCATAAGCTGCCGATGTGTCGATTATCAGCCACAACGGGTCGCTTATGTTCAGGAGGCCTCTCAGCTTGTGCGGCTTGAAGTCAACGAATTCGCCCACCGTGCCGCTGTCATGGACGAACTCGTAGGATTTGAAGAAGGCTGCGGGAAACGCCAGTTTCATGCTGTCACATGCGATCAACATCACGATCTGCGAGTCAGGGAGCTGTTTGAGAACATCAAGCCATTCCTGCTCGTTCGATGCGTAAACTTTTATCGGCAACTTCGAGAACGGCCACGACACGGGTTTGATCCACCTGAGCTTTTTGACAGCGAACATCCTGTATCTTGCAGCGGTGTCCAGTGGCACAACGAAGACGGATCCGTATTTTTTGACATCCAACGGCTTACCGTCGATGGAATCTGCGAACAGCAGCCCATTCCGCTCAATCAGCTCAAGCGGAGCTATGATGTGATACCCATCTTCGGCCATCATTTCGATGGCGGATGGCGTGTCGATTAGCTCCTTCACCCTGACACCGGACAGGTGCATGTATTTGCCGAATTTCAGGGTTACCGTGTCATGCGGCAATGTATCAAGCGATACCGACACCGTGTCGCTTCCATTTATCACCCAAAATCCCATGATGATGGCAAAGAGCGCATTCATGGTTGATACCTCCTTATCTCTTTTCCGACGAAGATTGCCGCTGCGCCACCAACTGCCCCGGACAACATGCCCGTCAGGACAGCTATGCTCAGTGCGATGGTGGGGATCCTGAAAAGTATCAGGTTGATGATCATCACGCCAATGCCGTTGCCCAGTGCACCTGCAACAGCGCCAACCACATAGTTTGAGCCATCATCCCGTGCTATGAGGAATACGAAGTCGATTGCCATGCCGGGCAACAGGTAAGCGGGGAGGTTTGCGATACCGTGTGCGCCAAACCCTATCAGATATGCGATAAATGCCTGAACGAAGCTCAGAAGCGTGGCGGAACCGACCTTTTGCGTCAACGAAACGGCGAGCACTGGCCAGAACATGTAAACGACGCCCGCGATCGTGCCTGAAGGCACCCTCAATGTCGATGTTATCAGCTTTATCAAAGGCTGCACAAAGGGTTTAGCGGCAATCCCGAGAGCGGCAACCAGCGAAATGATCACAAGGTCAAGCGTGGTAAACTTCCTTTTCACATCCACATCTCCTGTTTAAGCGGACAAATTATAACGCCCAACGCACTTAAGCTGAGGGGATGGAGGGCAGGGCTAAACATCAAAGTTCAAACGGCCGGGTTCGCTCAAAGTATCTTTATTTTGTTGAAACTGCCGCTCAGGATAACCTCGGTCTGGCCATATCGCCTCTTTTCGGCGATGGTGTGGATGTTGAAAAAGCCTCTTTTCACGAGGTTGATCTTAGACGGCAACACAAGGGTTATGCTCGCCCCGTCAGCTGCGAAATACAGCGTTTCGGGTATGGGTTTTCGAGCCTCAAGGAACACCGATGTGCCGTTCAGGTCGAAGAATGCGCCGCGCGTCATGCCCTCGGCGTTGGCGATGTTGATGTTGCCTCCAAGTGCATAAATCTGAAGCGGTTTTGACGCAGAGGGTGCAAAAACCACCTCGCACCTTGAAAACTTGAGGTCAAGTCTGAGGTCGAGAGCCATGAGCTTTTTGAAATCGAGCGTCAGGTGCGAGAGAGCGGCCTGCAGGTTGAACCTGACGGACGAGCCGACTGGCAGGATGAGCGTCATCGGCGTCTTTTTAAGCACGGCCATCGGGTTGACGAAATCCTCGATACGGACATCCACGGTGTCATCGTGAGCCGAGACATCCGCCGGAATGCCGTTAGTTTTAAGCTGCGGGCCTGTGACGACCCGCAGCTCCACTCCGGTAAGCGAACCGCTTACCCTGACAAATAGGAGGTTTAAGGATAGGATCAAAATGGGCATGGTTATCCTATATCCTGTGTGTAAGCCTGAACACGAGCCTGAACGGTGCCTCTTTCTCGATCGAGCGCGCCACAAGCAGCGACACCGGGCCAGTTCCAACTCCCAATCCCATGTCGATGTAGGTGTCGGCAAATTCCCGCCCGGTCTTAGCAGCGTCAGCAAACACGATGCCGTCGATGCCGCTGAATTTGGCTCGATATTCCACCTGCAACAGGCCGAACATGTCTGTTTCAATTGAGTTGAGCGCATAGCCCGGAAGCGTGCCCATGCCGCCGAGACGGAATCCGAACGGGAAGTCCTCGGTCGAGGAGTATCCCATCGTAAGCCTTGCCCTCAGCTCGTTCCGATCGTTGCCCGTTTTTCCTTTGAGCTGTGCCAGAATGTTCATAAGATCACTTCCGTATGGCGAATCGATTGCCTTTTTGAGTTTTGCGTCTAACTTCAAGGGGCCGACCGCAGCTGACAGATGTCCCCTGATCCACCTGTATTCGCCTTCTTTATCCACAGCTGGATTAGCCCTGAACGGCGTGTGCGGATAGAAAAGCGACCAGTTTGTGCGCTTGCTCAAGGACGACATCTGTTCGATCTCGTAACCCACAAAAAGTTCCATTTTCGGGTAAATATTGACGCCAGCGCCGCCGAGAAACGACTTTGAGAGGTAGTAATCGAAGGCATCGTAGTTGAACAGGAACGCCTGCGCCGAGTTCTCAAGGTCGCTGAGTTTCCAGATGTCAGGCGTGGCCACCATCGAGTGGACTTTGCCACCTATGAAAAACGGTGAGAACAGGGATTTTTGAAGTCCAAGCCACAGGTCCCATCTTTTCAGTGAGAACGCATATCTCGCGCCGAGCGAAAGCATGTCTCTCGTTTTGAAGCCCATGTATTCATGCGTGTTGTCCAGATTTGCGCTTATGCCCAGGATAAAGCCCTGAACCCTGTTGTAGCCCGATATGCCCGGAGAAGGCGCCCACAGCTCGAGGAAATTCGATGTCTTTTCGGCCTCTTCCTCCTCTTCGCCCTCGGATTCCGACGGTTCGTAGCCTTCTCCGCCGCCCTCCACGACAAGCTGTGCGAATTTCTCTGCAACCGAACTGTCGATATAGACATCTCCGCCAGCGACTTGCACAGTGTAGTTTCCGAGCACCGAGCACATCTCATCTGCGTCCGAGATCTCCACATCGCCCGATAGGGTCTTGATGTAGAACTCCGCAGGCACACAGATGTCCATCGAGACATCTCCATCATAGACGGTTATCGTGTCGGAAACGCCGTCCCACACGGCCGAATCCTTTATCGCATACCCGTAAATCTCAACATCGCCATTGAGTGCATTCACATTCAGCCTCGACGGCGGCATGTTGTAGATCGTGACATCACCGCTCAAGGATTTTATGTCGATGTAATCGGGATAATCTGTCTGAGTGGTGTCGAATTGAACGGTTATGTCCCCGGAAATCGCCTTCAACTTCAGATTTATCCCGCCCGGAACATCTATCGTTATCCCGTAAGAACGGCCTGAGACATCCAGAACGCCATCATCAAGATCAACGCTCAGATGGCCTTCGGAGTTTACCACGACCTGATCCGATGCGGTTATCCGCACATCGATGTCACCCGACAGAGCGGTGACATTCACGACATCCACGCTGTCAATGCCGACAGCGGTCGAAAAAGATATGGTCAAAGCAACTGCTATTAACTGCATCATGGCTATACCTCCATTTTGTTTTCGATGATGGCCCCGGCTGCCGCGGCGTAGATGACCGAGACCACTACAAACAGGATTAAAATGCCCAGGGAGACAGGCTGCTCGTTGTTTCCAAGCGTTTCACTACTCAGGAAAAGCACGCTGACTGACGGCAACTTATTGATCAGGGGCTGCAACACCTCAAAAAGCTTGTTTGTAATCCATGAGATGACGATGAAAGAAAGAAATCCGATGATTTTTCCGTATCGCCTTGCACTCATCCCGATCGCCTGAAGCATGAGCCCCATGGTGGCAAAGAGCCACACGAACGCCGTCAGGTAGATGAACGACCATCCATTTGGCCTCATGGAGATGTTGCTGTCCATGTTCAAATTGATTGCAAACCCAACGATGAAGAAAAACACATAAACCAGAGCTTCAATTGCAAGCACCAGCGCTTTGGATGTGATTATCTCAAATCCGCTGACCGGCAAAGCCTTGAGGTATTCGAGCGTCCGATTATCCCTCTCACTTTTCAAAACCGAGATGCCCCGCACAAACATCAGGATGATTATCGGAAATATCACAGAGGCAGACAAAAGCATTAAGGGATCCCTCATCTCGGGTATCGCAAGTGAAGACAACTTCAGCCAGATGTAGAGGTTAATGAGCACAATCCCGATGGAAACAAATATCAGCCACCCTCTTGCGGCCTTTAAGTCCTTTTGAAACAGGTTTGCGATGTTTTTAAGCTTCATGATCCCCTCCTACCCGTAAATCTGGATAAAAATGTTGTTTATGGATGCCCCGTATCTGTCTCTGAGGGTTTCGGCAGCCTCATCGATGATCTTCTCGCCGTTTTTCAGAAAGATCGCCCTGTCGAAAAGGCTTTCAGCCTCCATGACGAGATGCGTTGACAGCAGAATCGTCGAATTCTCAGGCCTGTATTCCCGAATCAGGATATCGAGAATTTTGCTCCTCGATGCCGCATCTATGCCTGAGAGCGGCTCATCGAGCAGGTAAAGTGAAACCTCCCTCGAGAAGGTCAGCGCCACCTTAAGCCGGCCGCGCATGCCCCGCGATAGGTTCGCCACCTTGAGCTTCCAATCTATGTCGAAAAACTCCAGAAGCGCCTGAGTTTTATCCATGCTCCAGTTGTCGTAGAACTTCGATGTCCATTCGATCAGCTCCTTAACCGTCATCCAGCGATAAAGGTAATCGTTTTCCGACATGTAAGCTAACAGCTTGCGGACACCGTGTCCGGGCTTCATTCCGAACACCGTCACCCTGCCGCTGGAAGGTCTCACGAGGCCCGCAATCACCTTAAGCAGCGTCGATTTGCCGCTGCCGTTCGGGCCAAGAATGCCGACGATCTCCCCCTCTCCAACCTCCATGCTGAGGTTCTCAAGGGCAACTGTCCGCCCATACCTCTTGGTCAGCCCATCAATCTCAATTAATCCCTTCATCTTTCAGCTCCTCCAGAATTTTTATGACATCGTCTATCGACATGCCTGTCTCACTGGCCTCCTTCAGGAAATGCTCAACAAGCTCCCTCCTGAACGCCTTTTTGAGCGCATCGATGGCCTCGACATCTTCGGTTACAAATTTGCCCTGCCCCCTGAGCGTGAAAGTAACACCTTCACGCTCAAGCTCCTGATACGCCCTTTGCACAGTGTTGGGATTAACCCTCAACATGACAGCCATCTCCCTGACCGACGGCAGCCTATCCCCGGGCTTCAATTCGCCCCTGACAATCGCCTTTTTGATCATCTCCATGATCTGCAGGTAAATCGGCCTGTTTTCATCAAATCTGTCATTCAGTATTAGTGTCATAGCCAAATAATACACTAGAACTGGATGGGTGTCAAGCACAGGGGAAGGCCGATTTTGTTATGAGATGTAACTCTTTGATGTCCAGAGTTATAAGACGGGCAGCATTGGGGCAGAGATTAGCGGGAAATTTCGACCGAAGCCGTGTCCTGAGCCCGTTTTCTGCGCAAGATCAGGACGCCGAACGAATCGCTGACGGTTGTCCATTCATCTGAATTGATGAGCCGCCTCAAGAAAACCTGCCCTTCCTCCGTTGACATCGGCGTGTAGTCGTGCCATGTCGTGTCGATGATGATCAGTTGTGCGTCTCTCAAAGTCGGTATCTGATAGGTGTTACGGCGCAGCGCCAGATGCGGTGTGATGTGGTTTCCGGCAGCTACGGGCATATCGGACGGGATTGAGCCGAGCGTTCTGTCGAGGTAAGCCCTTTTTTGCTTGTTTGCTGCCAGTGGTGTAATGTAAGCCCCGTAAGGGAAGGTAAGTGAAGAATAAAATATACCAAGGAAGAGCCATAAAAGTGGATCCTTCAGTTTTTTCAGTGCCTGTATGGAAATGTAAATTGAGATGGGCAGGATCACCGCCACATATTGGCCGTAGAGACTATAGTGCAACCGCCTGCTATTCAATATGTGTTCCAAAAATGGAAATGCTATCATAACAAGCTTTTCTGGGACAAGGAGCGGCAGGAAGCCAAGAGAAAACAAGAACCTCACAGTAACTCCAAGTTTCGCGAAGGATAGAAACGGCCCTTTGCCGTAGTTGGTGTTTATCTGAGTCATAAGCTTTCCGTACTGCGAGATAATGAGCACCGCTGTAAGGAAATAGGCGGCACCAATAACCGTAAGGAACAAGCCCATCCCCCTGTTCTTCCTGTCGAAAAGCACATAGTAAGCGCCTATTGAAGCGACTCCGATGGCAACATCCTCTTTCGTCGTCATGGCCAGTAACAGAAGCAGAACCGCCCACACTTTTTGCTTTCTGTCGATCAACAGGAGGGCGAGCAGGAACAGCGGCGTGGCGATCGTCTCAGGGTGGAAATCAAAACCCGACATCCTGTGGAAGTAAAAGTTCACGCTCCAGAGCCACAAAAGCAACCATGAAGTGCGATCATCGATGCGATTGCGTTTGAGAAGGATGGCAATGATTACAGGTGTTGCGCCGAGCGCAACAGTCTGGGTGACCAACAGGACTTTCGGGCTGAGCCACAGGTGATACAGATACGAAAGCGGGTATGCCATAGGCCAGAAATGCCCCGAAAAACCGTGCGTCCAGTTGAGACTGTCCCACACTTCGTGATATGCAAAAATGTTATACAGGATATTCGCCATTATCCCCAGGTCAAAACCTGTATTTATGAAGCTATCAAATTGATAAAATTTCAAAACGACAATTATGGATGTTAAAATTAAGGAAAAGAGAAAAACTCGTTTCAGACTGAATATGAGTGAGCGGCTGAAAAACCATATGGCGGAGGAAAAGGTCGTTACTAGAAAAGAGAAGTTTACGGTTCCCACGCTTACACGGATTCCCAACACCTTGAAACTCCCACCATTTGTCGCTATGTGGGCCACTACGGACAAAGCAAAACTCGCGACGGAAATCGTTCCCAAAATCAGTGCAAGCCTATCATGCCATTGATAACTGTGTGTTTTCCCTTTCACGATTCAATCCTTTGCTTTATGTGTGTTATGGGGCAGAAAGCTGGTCAGGTATTTTAAAGTCAATCGTCGATGTTACAAGTTTGGTGCCTTTCCGCCATACGATAGTTCCAATCGCCGTCCACAGGCCACACATAACGCTTTCTCTCAGCATTAAAATAGACCCTGAACACCACAGGAGGCAGCTATGAAAGAGCTAAAGTTCATCGAGGCGCTTCTGCCTCAGCCCACACCAATCCATAGGCTCGATGCCCTCGCATCGTATCTTGGGGCAAATGTTGAGCTTACGATAAAGCGGGATGATCTGACAGTCCTGCCATTCGGCGGCAACAAGACGAGAAAACTCGCTTACCTGCTGCACGATGCAGTTTCTCAGGGGGCTGAGATAGTGATGACAACCGGAGCGGTTCAATCCAACCATTGCAGGCAGACGGCGGCCGCCGCGCGCATGCTTGGCCTTAAACCGATACTCGTTCTCGGTGGTGAACGCCCGAAACGACCTTCGGGCAACTACTTCGTGGATCTCCTGATGGACGCTGAAATCCACTGGACGACCATGGAGGCGAGGCTTGAGACACTCAACCGGCTGTATGAAGAGCTTAAATCCGCCGGCAGGAAACCGTACTTCATAACCTACGGAGGCTCAAATGCCCTCGGTGCCGCTGCCTACGCATTCGCCATGAAAGAACTCATTGAGACTCAGAACTTCCATCCTGATGTTATCGTATTCGCATCGTCGAGCGGCGGGACACAGGCGGGACTTGTCGCAGGAGCGCGGCTTTTTGGCTACAAGGGCAGGATCATAGGCATAAGCGTTGACGAGCCCGAGGAAAAGTTGAAAGAAAAGGTTGCGAGTCTGGCCACGCAGGTCACAGAGCTGTTGGACATCCGCACGGAAATAACCACGGATGAGATCGAGGTGATAGACACTTACGCAAAACCGGGCTACGGCGTGATGAGGGAGAAGGAGAAAAACGCCATCCTGACATGCGCACGAGTGCAGGGATGCATCGTCGATCCTGTTTACACAGGTCGAGCCATGGCTGCACTGATGGACATGCTCAAATCGGGCTACTTCAAGGATGGAACGAAGGTGTTGTTCTGGCACACAGGAGGCTCGCCTGCGATATTCGCCGACAGATACAGCTCTGCGATTTTGAGCTGAATAAAAAAGATGCGCCGCGGGGGAGTCGAACCCTCAACCCTCGGATTAAGAATCCGATGCTCTGCCAGTTGAGCTAGCGGCGCATCTAATGTTGGGTCAATATTGTAATTGCAGCCATCTGGACGGTCAAGCTCAATTTGGCTATTTGTGCGACACCTCGAACTGACGAGCTGCCGATCTCTCGCCCATCACCTCACGGATATCCCCTTTCAAATCGTCGGTCAACGGTTATTGCCCTCAAATCGCAGTGTAGCAAAGACATGCGTCCACATCCTGCCGATCCATCGTCCCCAACCAATCAGTTTAAGGATAGGGACACGAAACGCATGCCGTTGTCTCCAAACTGTAAGCAGCTCAGATCACAATCTCAGGCCAAGCCCGAGAAGCACCTGCGGGTCAATTTCGTTGAAAGGCGCCTCATTCCTGAGCAGTATGTTCTCTGCTCCTCCCATTAAGTGCAGATTTTCGCTGATGGACATTAAGCTGAACTTGATGAAGAAGGCAAGAGCAACGCTGGTTAAACCGGCGGTCGTCTCAGCTTCATACGGTCCTATAAAGCGGTAACGAGGTGAAAAACGGAACACATCAAAACCCATGAGGAGATCATCCGTGCCCATGCCAATACGCAAAATTTTCGTAATCCTATAATCGGTGTAAGGCAGGAAATTCTGGGGCTCAGCAAAGTAGTAAATCCCTCGAATGAAGTCCAGCCTCAAGCCGACACCGTATCTGTGGGGAATTGAATACCAATCGGACTGCGTCAGAGGAAAGGTCGCATATTCGATATCTCCGATCACCTCAAAAGACCTGCTGCCAATCGCCACGCTAAACTCTGCGGGATACGAGTTTATGGGTTCACGGTTGAAAAGATCCCTCACTGAGACCTTCACAACCCCTTCCACATTAAAAATGCCATGTAAATCGCTCACAAGGGCTAAAAGCAACACGAAAATGACACGCCTCATAATGCACCTCCTTTCCTCACAGTTTCAGCTGAAATGTTAAATTTCGGCCTAAAGTCTGTCAATGCAATGAGAATTGAGACGATTTAACTGGCAGGTGTTGCAGAAGGGGCAGGGCGCGGCCGGCCCCACCCTCATTTGGTTTCACCGTGAGATAATAACCTTGGTGTTCGCCTTTCCGAACGGCGTCGATACCATGATGAAATACACGCCGCTCCGAAGTTCAGCTCTCAGGTTCACATCGTGATAGCCAGCCTCTAAGTTCCTCGTTGTCTGCCAGATGCGCCTTCCGGCGATGTCATAGATTGCGAATTTCGCATCACATGTTGACGGAATGGCCAGCTTCAGACCGATGACGCTGCCCCTGACAGGGTTCTGCGCCACTCCAAGCAGCTCAAACTCGGACGGAATTTGACCTCGCGCCTCCTCGATCAGCGTTGCAGTGAAGCCCACTGTGTCGCTCGTTGTAACATTCGCAGGTTCAGCGTTGTCCGCAGCCCTCACGAAATAGCTCACAGTGTAGTTTGCGGAGTCGCCAAGCGCAGGGATTTCGCCGCTCCACACTCCACCGCTCAGGCTCATAGCAACCGAATCGAACGGCGAACCATCAACCGACCAGAACAGCCATGCCGAACCGACACCGCTCAGGTTATCCGAAATCCACGCATCAACATCGAACGGCCCGAAGAACCAACTCGTGTCGCTCAAAACGGTCATGGAATCAACCGACGGCGGCGTTATATCCACACCGAACGAATCGATCGGCGACCATTCGGATGCGTTCCCGGCCTCGTCGAACGCCATGACATGCCACTCGTATCGCCCTTCGCTCAGCTCGACCGCCATCGCATTCGTGTCAACCGTGTCAATGAGCACCGTTGAGCCACCTGAAAGTATCTCAACGACATAGTAAACCGGTGTCGGTTTGGCCCCTAACTCGAACTCCCTCCCGACAGAGAGGACACCTGCTCCGCTTCCATGCGAGATGCCCGGCTTCCTGCCGAGAGCCGAGACGGCCATCCTGCCGTAGAATTTGCCTTTGTTGTTCAGGGTTACCGAGCTCCACTGAAGCTGGAGAGCCGTGTCGCTCAGCCAGATTCCGCCTACGGGCGCGACCAACGCCGGCACAGAAGGCGCATGCGCGTCAACAACAAACATGCCTGCCTCACTGAAATCACCTTCAAGTCCGTCGGATGTAACCGCTTTCACTCTCCACCAATAAACCGTGTCTGCAAGCGGTTGTTCGAGCGTGTAACTCGTATCGCTTATGTTGCTGATTTCGATTAGGTTCGAGGTGAATGCAGAATCCAAAGCTATCTGGAGCACGAATGTGCCGTCGAATCCGCTATCGATCGACCACACGAATGTCGGCATGGAGTCGGTTACAAACACGGAGTTAATCGGTGAAATCAGCTCAGGCGCAGGCGGCCTCAATCCGAAGCTGACGGGAACCTCCACCATCGGATTTGCACTGTCGTTGCTCTCAATCTCAAGCGTCGCAAGGTGATAGCCGAAGCTCAGACCCGCAGAACTCATCGCAATCTCCACCATCGTCGAGTCATTTTCGGGGACGGTGTCGCAGGCAATCGAGATATAGAGCCATCCGGTATCGGGTTTCGCACCGTCCAGAAGAGCATCAAGATGCGACTTCTCACTGTAATCCACAGCGATGTTGAAGATCAGGTCAGCGCTTCCGGTGTTCTGCACGATGAGCGTCTCGGAAACGGTAACAGCGGAATCCACAACAACATCAAACTGTTCAGGCAAAGCGACAATCTCAGGCGTGTTCACGAAAACGCGGGTCATCGCCGAATTGTTCGACTCGTCGGACTCAGGGATGGAGTCGTTCGGGTCGGCATAGACCATAAGTCTCGCTGTGCCAGTGAAATCGTCGGGTATAATCCAGTCAAACTGCGCCTCAGCGCTATCGCCGGCCTCAACAACGGGCAGGACAACGCCGTCGATGAGGCTCGTGTCGCCATCCACGAGATACAGGCGGACAAAGGCGGCCAGAGCATTGGCCAGACCGTTGTTTCTGACCCATGCGGTTATTGTGATCGTGTCGCCGCTATGCGGATGGTCGTCGGAAACCTCAATTTCATCAGGACTTATCGTAAGATCAGGGCGACCATGCACGAAAATTGAAGCGGAAAGCCTGTTGTTGAACTCGTTGCGTTCCATGACCGAATCGTCGATGTCAACGACTACAAAGACCTCATGCTGACCCGGCGTCGGACTCCACGGGATGGAGACGGTATCTTCGGAAAATGCTGACATCGAATCCAGCACAACGCTGTCAATCAGCTCGCCGCCGAGCATCGGATCGCCGTCGTAGAAAGCCATTGTGAATGCTCCAGCGGAAACACCACCATCGTTCGCCACAACTGCAATAAGTCCCACCGTATCGAAGCCAGTGGTGTCAAAATCGATCTCGTTCACCATGAGGTCAGGCAGAACTTTAAGCCTTGCAAATGCCATGTTGTTGCTCTCATCCGGTTCAAGCTGCTCATCGTCAGGGTCGATAACCACGAAAATCCGATGTTCGCCGTAGGTGGCCGCAAGTCTGGTCTCAGCTTCGAGATAACCGTCAGGCGCTATGCTACCAAGCCTCACAGTATCCAGCAGAACCGATGCGGAATCGTTAGGGTTACCCTCATAAAACGCCACAAGCACCGAATCGGACGCAACAGGCCCGATATTGTGCACCGCAACCGTAACGATAACCGTATCGCCCACAAGCGGATTTGGATTGTCAAACGAGATGTCGGCAGAATCCACAGCCAGATCCGCGACCGCATAGCAGTCGATGGATGCGATGTTGTTCGACTCGCTCAGCTCATTCTCGACATCCTCAGGGTCAACAACGACATAAATTCGGTTGATCCCTTCCTGAACGACCCACTGAACCGTCAGCGTTTCAGCGCTGTCAGGGCCGAGCGCTATCCTGAACTCAGGCTCGATCAACATGCCACCGGAGTCGGGATGCCCGTAAGTAAACCGCACGGTTACCGTGTCCGAAGCCACATCACCGCCGTTCCACACCACCGCGCCGACCGTTACGGTATCGCCGGGCGATGCAAATCTCTCCGAAACTGTCATGCTCGAACTGGAGACAACGAGGTCAGGCAGGATCGGATGTGCACCCATGTTCAAATCGCCCAGCGACATGTCGGATTTGATACCCTTGCCAGCGAAGAACAACCCGTCGGCGAAATACATGCCGTCCTCAGCCATGCTCGGCTGTGAGCCGCTCCAGTTCCATTTCGACCAGATGTAAAGCGCATTGTTGTTGGCATCGATGGCCATCGTCGCAAGCCAATCCGTGAGCGAATCGTCGGTCAACGCTCTCGGCTGTATCCATCCGCTTCCACTGCGCAGGTCTTTCATCGTGTAGAACAGATCGCCGTCGTAGCCCTGATAGCCGCGCCAGAACACCATCACAATGCCCTGATTCGTAACCTGCACGATCGGTTGATATGCGAACTGCGGCGTCTCGTAAATCAGCTCAGGCGTGCTCCAATCGCCTGTCGTGTCCATCATCGAGAAGTAAAGCCTGTCGATGGTGCTGTCCTTCGCCGTCCACACCACAATCGCGCGACCGAGCGAATCGAAGACCACCGATGCGTTCTGCTCGGCCTCCTGTGCGGTCGAGGTCAGCATCTCAGCCGAACTCCACGAATGGCCGTCCCAGATGGCATATTTGAGGTCGGTGTCGAATGTCGTTGTAAAATCGCCGTCGCCATCGTAGAGCCACACCGCAATCGCAGTCCCATCAGGCGAATATGCGACTTTGACCATGCAATCGGCACCGTTATCGACATCGGTGCCCGGAATCGGCGCTGGCTCACTCCAATGAGTGCCGTCCCAGTAGGTGTAATAGACCGCCCAGCTCCGCCTATCCGAAATGGAATCGCTCAAAATCTTGTTCCATGCGACGAGCACCTGTCCCTGAGGGCCGACCGCGACGGATGCAAGCCCATCGGGCAGGCTGTCGCTGATGAGCGGCTGGACATCGCTCCACTCGCCCGTCGTGTGATTCCAAACCGAATAGTAGATGTCCTGAGTTCTGAAGATTGCATTGAGGTCTTTGACATAGCCCGGTGCGGTGTTGGCGCTCCACACAGCTATCGCATCGCCGTTTGGCATGAACGCAACCACAGGGTCAAGTTCAAACCTGTCGTTTGAACCGCTCTCGATGGGCTGCGCAGTGCCCCACGATGTGCCATCCCACACGGCGTAATAGACATCCGGATCCGCACGGCCCGGCGTCGGGTCGTTGTCGTGTATCCAGACGACCATGGCATGTCCGCTGTCGTCGGTCGCCATGTATGGGTTTGGCAGGATGTCGGGCAGGTTGAGTGAATCAAGCCGTGCAAGGAGAATTGGCATCCTCTCAGCAAGTATCCGTTCGCCCTCGGTTCCGAAAGCCCACGGCCCAAGCGTATCCTGATAAAGCGTTCCTGAAATCCAGCCCCATCCGAGCGAACCTACGAGTTCAAACGGGACCACAAATGCGCCTGATAGGTGGAAACCCGGCGGCGGATAGAGCAATCTGGACTCAATGTCGGCGGTAGGATGTGCGACCATGGCGACACTTGCCACTCCGAATGCAACCTCGACTTTCGCCGATAGGTCAACGAGTATCTCCACTGCAGGGTCGATGAAGAGGCTATCGAATGTGAAGGATGAGTTTATGAACGCACCAACATCGTCTATCCTTGGCCTGACTTCACCGCCAAAATCGACTCCTACTGTTACAGGGATACCGTGAACCAGAACATTCAGATCCTGATGGACTTCTGGCAGGACGAACGGGTCGAACTCGAACGGCTGGTTCATGTGGAACTCTATCTGATCAAACTCAAGCGACCACGGGTCAAGATAGCCTGTAACAACGACATAGTGCTCTCTGCCAAGCTCTTCGAGTATCTCATAGATGTTGCCGCTGAATATCTCGTTGCCCAAAATCACGATATCGCCGCCGAAATCCGGGTTGAACGGGATCGGGTCGCCGCCTCGCTCAAGCGGAACGCTGGCATTCAGTAACGCACCGGCCGCAATCCTCGTCTCAAGTCTGCCCAAAAGAAGGACATCGGACGGAATGAAATAATCGCCGTTTAAATCTATAGGGAAATACTGCTCGCCGGTCCTGTAAACGCCTGCATCGTAATCGAAATAGAAATCACAGCCGAAATCCTGCATGTAAACCTGAAGCCAGTGCGGCATCGGAGCCGTGTTCACGGTGTAAGTAACGGGTTCGGAGGGCGTTCCGCTGAGGTCATAGGCAACGACTTTGAGCGGCACGACATGCGGAAGCTGCCCAACATCGTATTCCACGCTCCAGCCGTCCGACGGGTCGTCATCGACAAGTGTATCGTCCTCAAAGATGAACATCACTCTCGCAACATCGTTCGCACTGTCAGGGTCCGTTACCTGAGCGGTAAATCGGTTGATAAGCTCGACGCCTGAGATGTAGCGGCCGAAGATGTCCTCGTCCGGATCGCCATCGTATTCTGCGACGACAGCCTGAACTATCGGTCCGCGCTCACGGAATGTCTCCGAGATGATGTTGTTCTCCTCGTTCGTCTCAGGGATGATGTTGTCAGGGTCAACCGAGACATAGAGCGTGTAAGACGGAAACTGAGGCGTCCAGAATGTCGAGACCGTCGTCGATTGGCCGGGATCGAGTTCATCGATGACGCTGTCGGCGATGGTGAGGAGCTCGCCTGTGCCTGCCGTGAGGTCCTCCACCATGAACCTGACGGGTATATTCCGCGCCGTATCGCCATGATTGGCGACAGTCGCCGTAATCAGAAGCCCATCGTTCTGATGCTCGACAACGAGGTCAGTGGGCGTGAGGTCGGAGGAGTATCTCACCTGACGATACAGCATCTGGATCTCCTCATCCGTCAGCGGACGGTTGTAAACCCTGATCTCGTCAAGAAGACCGTTGAAAAGTTCGTCAATACTCCAACTGCTTAGAGCTATGTAGTTATTTGTACGCGTGATCGGGCGAGGAATGTTCGTGATGTCACTGGGCTCCCCATCAACATTGAAGGTGGGCATTCTCTCGCCGTTTATAAAGATGTCAACATGAAGGAACCCATCGTCCCCCGGCGTTCCCCTTGCCACTACATGCATAAGCTGGTTTCTCACTATGCCATTGAAAACTTCTACTTTCTGTGTGTGTGAATTTAGAGGGCTTCCCGGACGGTAAACCTCAAAACACAGGTTATTTGTTTCCTTATGCTGAGCAAACAGTATGTTATCATTTGCAGCTCCGTTGCCCAGCTCGATGATTCTTCCCCAATATCTTGGTTCCTCGAAAATCACCCATGCGCTTACGGTTATGCCATGGCTGAAATCTTCAGGGAATTCATTCAATTCTATGTAGTCGTGTTCTCCGTCGAAATGGAAGGCGTTTCCGACAGCACCGGGAACACAGGTCGGATTGCCATGAACAATCCCATCGTGTCCATTACCCGAATTATCCGCAGCCGTGCAGTCGTCAAAAGACCAGTAAGCCACAAGTCCGGTCTGAAGAGGCTCGATTATGGTAACATTCCATAGTGAAAATGTGGAATCCCCCCTTGAATCAAAAGCAATCAATTTGACCACTTTAGTCCCGGTTCCGTGGAAATAAATCTCCAGAGTTATAGTGTCCTCGTCCCCGTGTAATTGCTGTGTCTGAATAAGTGAATCGTCGAGGAACCATTTTGCATAGCTTAATCCATTACTGCTCAACAAAATTGCAGAAAATCGTTGCTGCTGATTTTCTAACACTGTCAATTCATGAGATTTAGGTTCCAGAACGGCAATATAAGGTTCCGAATAACACACAACCACTTCTGGATCGGGACGTGAGTATTTCCTGACAATTATGTCATCAAAAAGCCAATCGCCATTATAAGGATTCGCCCAATTGTCCTTTTTTACCCCCAATATCACAAAGTTAAATGAATCATTTTGTGGAAAATCTAAGCTAACGCTTCTAATGGTATCATTACGACTTATTAACTCGATGGAATCACCCCATGAGGAAATTTTAAATGACTGCCATTCACTAATGTTTAAATTATGGTAAAGGACGGTTTCACCGTTTAACTGCGTTCCTTTGAATAAACCCACAGCGTTATTCACTCCGTTTGAGCATCCGTATCTTGCTCCAAATTTAGCCGGGGTGTAAGGCTCCCACCATCTAACCCAACTTTCAGTTGATTTAGAGATAATTACGCCGCCATCTGTCCCCCCTTTATATCTAATTTTGTAGATAAGCTGAAGCGGTTTTCCCGTGGATTCTCTGAATGAAGCGATCGCTTTGGTCACTCTTAAGTTGTCATAGCTTAATACTTCCAGCGCAAAACTTTGTCTGGTGGAGTCGTAAACAACATATCCACTTCCGTTTCCAGAAGATTCTATTCTCCATTTTGCAGTGTCCAATTGGCCAGATTCAAAATCTTCAAAGAACTCAAAGACGACATAACCGTTCGATTCGCTCTGCAAGTTTGGATCGCCATAGGTCAAATTTAGAATCTTTATTCCATTCGCTGGAATGTGTGGAACTTTCACCCAGATTAAGCTCGTGTCTCCCGGAACCCACCTTTCGATCCAATAGGGCAAAGTATCCCCGTTCTCCGGATCGATTATCCTTACGTCTCTTCCATCGCTTGTAGCCTGTGAATAATCGAAACTATCGGGAAGTATAGTTATCAACACCTGATAATCTAATAAATCGTCGGTGTTGGAGAGATTATTTATGACAACCATGTTGCTACCAGCCCATAAGTTCGAGATACCCACAAATATCAGGACTTTTATTAAATTTTTCATAAAATCATCACCTCCTCATTGATTTCCAAAGAGAAGATACCCAACGAGCGCAATTATTAACAGAACTCCAACAGCAGTGAGGATTTCTGTAAAATGGTATATGAAAATCCCCAACGCAATTATCCCCAGAACTACTTGAACAACAGCTGACCCTGATTCAGCAGCCATGCCAATAAGCAGAGCTATGAAAAAAGAAGCCGCTAAACCTTTCCAGAATTGGTCCCATGTGGATGTTGAAGTCGAATCTTTCGGATGTGATTCGTCGGAACTGCTGGAAGGAAGTTCTATGTCGTAATCAGGTTCGGGATAATAACTGCTCGGAGTGTAACTTTCACTGCCCGAATATGTTTCGGGTTCGGGATCATCAACCTGCACATAAATGTAACCTTTGCCGTGACACTTAGGACACGGCCTCGGCCCTATGGAAGTCATAATATACCTCAACCCACCACATGTCGGACATTTCACCTTTTCATAAGCCATGATGTCACCTCCATACATTTTGTGTTTTTTCGATACTGAGCATCAACCGCTTGCGTTTCTTAAACTTATGTTCTCAAAACCTTCCGTAATAAAACCAGAGGCAACAATCGTGCCATAAGGGAATGGCGCAATTTCGGGGGTTTTAGAAGCCCCTCGAGTCTCATTTTGATACCTCAATGTCGGCGGTGTCCGTCGATGATGCTGTGATACAAAGCTTTACCCTATGTCTCATTTTGATACTAAAAGTCTCACTTTGA
Organism: Caldifarciminota bacterium; assembly: GCA_027037615.1. GTDB lineage: Bacteria > Hydrothermota > Hydrothermia > B15-G9 > B15-G9 > WGAI01. The sequence goes on from JALVZN010000074.1 coordinate 21,044, forward strand.
GACCAAGAAGGGGGTTTCATAACCGTAAAACCATCGATAAAACCCAGCTTATTGACAGATGCGATGGATACCTCCATTTTAGAGACCAAATTCACCAAAATTGATACTAATTCGGTGAGTTTATTCACCAAAATTGACATCTTTCAGGGAGGACTTGAGATGATCGTCGAAAGGACAATTTTGAAACGCATTGAGCAATACCTATTTAAGGGCAAAATAATCGCCATCTACGGGGCAAGGCAGGTCGGAAAGACAACCCTTGTGAAAGAACTTATCAAAAAATTCCCCGACAACTCCATTTACCTGAATTGTGATGAACCGGATGTCAGGGTGCTCCTGAGCAACAAAACATCCACTGAATTGAGGCACATTGTTGGAGATAAAAGACTTGTGGTCATAGACGAGGCTCAAAGGGTGAGGGACATCGGGATCACCTTAAAATTGATGGTGGACAATTTCCCCGAAAAGCAGATAGTCGTAACAGGATCATCATCTTTCGAGCTAACGGGGAAAATAGCTGAACCTCTGACGGGAAGAAAAATCGATTTCATCCTTTTCCCTTTCTCTCTTGAGGAAATTTCTCAAATCTATTCCCTTTTAGAGATCAAACGGCTTCTCCCGTCGTTTCTGGTTTATGGGATGTATCCCGAAGTTGTTCTGAAACCTGAGCTTGCCCGTGAAATTTTGAGATCGATCGCTTACAGCTATGCCTTCAAAGACATCTTCCAGCTCTATCAGCTCAGGAATCCGGAGGTTTTAGAGAAACTCCTTCAGGCACTTGCGCTTCAGCTCGGCGCCGAAGTCTCCTACAACGAGCTTTCAAGTCTGGTAGGAGTTGATAAGAACACTGTTGCAAATTACATCCGCATCCTCGAACGGGCGTTTATCACCTTCAAACTCCCTCCGTTCAGTCGGAACCTCCGAAACGAATTGAAAAAGCTGAGAAAAGTTTTCTTTTTCGATGTCGGCGTGAGGAATGCATATATAAACAACTTCAATCCGATAGACCTCAGGGACGATGTCGGTAAGCTGTGGGAGAACTTCGTGATACTGGAGCGAATGAAACTGCTGTTAAATCACGGCATTCATGCCAGTTTCTACTTCTGGAGGAGAAACCGGAAGGAGATCGACCTGATTGAGGAGAGAGAAGGCAAGCTCTACGCATACGAAATCAAATGGAGAAAAAGGAAAGCAAGGCTCCCCGTAGCCTTTCAGGAGGCCTATCCCAACTCACAGTTCTCCGTGATCACACGGGAAAACTTCCTTGAGTTTTTGCTGCCCGATGGGTTTAACAAAATCACAGAAAGCACCTGATAAGACGGTGTAGTTAGGGACGCAGGAATGACTGTTCAGGTCGTCCTCTGGCATTTGGTGGGTTTAGGGCGAGCGAGGGATATTGCTCCCCCACCCGCCGAGATGACTTAAACATCACTAAAATTTAACGAATTTACCGGATATCTTTCGCTTAGAAGTCGTTATGAGGTAGAGGTATTTGCCTGACGGGAGGACGGATATGTCCGCATCGTATTTGAGCACACCGTCACGATTTATGGAAATCTCTTTGACCAACCGCCCAGCGACATCGTATATCGCCAGTTTCTCGACCCTTTCGTTCGGCAGGTTAAACCTGATCCTCAGCTTTTTGCCCGTGTAGTAAACGAGGAGATTTTTGGAGAAAGGCTTCGTTTTTTGCTCAGTCTCCTTAATCCCCGGAGTCGGAAGCACATAACCAACATATGGTACTTCGTATATTCCCGGTGTGTTGGTTATAAAAGTCATGTTGCCAGATGTATCCATAGCTACTAAATTCTTATCTCCGTGCCATAGTTCATGACCTACAAAAATAACATCGTTTAAGCCAGGAACAACGGCTATTGTTGTAATTCCCTCAGTATCAGCAAGGGCTGTTATTTGATGCACATTATTGCCTTCTAAATCCATCCAATACGCATCCATCGGCGAATAGTAGCTGTAATGGTTACGAGCGAAATATATCCTCTGGGTGTCGCCGGATATTACAGGTGTCCAATCAATTACATTGTTGTTTGTTAATTGCTGGATGGTTGAGACATCCACGGTTCCATCGCGGTAGATCGCTTTGTAGATCTCATAGGTGGGTGACCAACATCCGTCTTGGGTATTGAACAACACGACCGAATCATTCACAAAAGTCATCGCTTTAGTGTAAGTCGCTTCACCATCTCCATAAGCAGCTGGGTCAAGGACAAGATGGTTATCGGAACCGTCCATTTTTACGGCATAAAACTTCCTGATACAGCTATGCCATGGCTCAATATAGATTATATTTCCATCCGGATGCCAATATTCTGCCTGCCTTACCCCTCCATTATATGAATTTGGCGTTGGAACCTCGAATTCTATTCCAAGATTCATGTCCAGAATCCACAGATGTCGATTTTCCTCAGGTGAAGACTTAGGCGCTTTTGAATAAGCAAAATACCTTCCATCTGGAGATAACACACCAGCAAATTCATCCATATTGGGATCTGTCAAGAAGGGGATCAATGTATCATTGTCAACATCATAAACATACACATCCACTGACTGATTGTTTTCGACATCCGCATAAAGAATAAATACTCCCCTTCTCGGCAGCTCGATCGGTTGGATCCTTGCTTCGCCGTTCAGGAAGTTGCGCAGGACGGTATAAGCCACCGGGCCGAGGTATCCCTCATTTTCCGACATCAATGCCACATCCGCCCACGGAAACGGGAGAACATATCCGTTGCCAACGAGATACAGATAGATTTCAGCAGTGTAGATATTCCTCTCACCGTCACAAACGCCGGGATAGTTCACACATTGATCGCCCTGCCCCTGATAAGGCCATCCGTAAGTTGTTTTTAGCTCAACATATCTGACAGTATCGTAAGGCGCAACAACAGGCTCGAAGTTCACTCTCTGGGTAACGACAGGATGGTTGACCACGGTTATCAGACTTGGCCCGGGCTCCTTACGGTGCTGATAGCTGCTGTCGGGCTGCCATTCAGCGATGTGCCTGAAGATGGGATGCGGGTCAAGGGTGCTAACCAGATACTTCGCCTCATAAGATGAAGGGGTGTAAGACCCAACAGTCGCATCCAAAAGCCCCATGTATTCGCCCACAAACAATCCATAATAGGAGATCATCAAATTGCCGCCCTGCTCCAGAAAATCCTGTAACGCATTGAGAACTGTCGAGTTGTTGAACTGTATAGGCTCTCTGTCCGTGTGAATCCATATCACATCGATATTATCGAGGCTGTAACCCGAAATTATGTCGTTGACATCAAGCACGATAGCGGTATCTGTCGGCGGGTCATTGAGGATATGGCTTATGAAGAAGTAGGCAGCGTTTTCCTCCTCAGTCATGTTTGTTTTGTCAGGCACAAGCAAGGCGCCCTGATAGGCGCTTAACTGCGCTACCGCCATTATTATGAGACTCACAATTGCCAACCTTCTCATGACACCCTCCTATGTTTTTGATAAGCCTCTGTTTTCGAGTCATCAAAATTCGACCAGAGCCTCCAAACTCATCTTTAAACATGCACGGTTCTTAAACTTATGTTCTTAAAACTCACCGTAATAAAACCAAAGGCAATAATCGTGCCAGATAAAAACGACGGTATTTCGGGGTATTTTTGGGGCGATTCGTCTCATTTTGAGACCGAAGTGTTAGGTTACTATGAGATATTTATCTGACGCACAATCACTTAAGCCGTATCTCATTTTGAGACCGAAAGTCTCACTTTGAGACCGAAATCGGAAGCAAAGTCGTTGAACCTCAGGATAACATAGTGGCATAAAAGTTGCCCTAAAATTTAAATATGAAGGTGAAAAATTTAATCCTTTTGATAGCGATAAGCCTTTTCGTAGGGTGCAAAAACAGGCAAGGGAAGGAGGGAGCTGTTCGGATATCGCCCTCCATCGAGGAGCGCGTGTTGCTGAACGATGTTTTTGTCTCAGAAGCGACAATAGTCCAGGATCTGGATGGAAACCTGTATCTCCTCCTCAAAAAGATCAACTCCATCGAGTGCTACCGGATAGTAACCGAAAGGGACAGCATCAATCTCAAATTCCTGTGGAAACACGAGGGGCTTTCCGTAATCCCGCTTATCAACTATCAATCGCCCGATGCGAGAACCAATTACATCGTGGCTCTGCCATCCGCAAATCCTGTAAAAAGGATGAGGGATGGGGACACCACATTTAAAGTCAGAGTCTATTCCCTCAAACTGGAGACAGGCGAAATCGTTGACAGTGCATTTTACATTTCAACAAGCGGAGCTATGCCCATAAAAGACTTGTGGTTACAAAGAAATTGGCTGCTCATCCCTGACAGGAATGTACACATAGACATCCGGCTGCCATCTAAATATGTGATATTTCAGATCGATAAAAACGGGAGATTTAAAAAGCGGCTCGATGTGCCATTCGGAGGACAAATTGTTTCCGTTGCAATTGTAGGCGACAAATACGCGCTTGTAAGCACTGCACTTCTTGGGAACCTCGTTCGGACAAAAATCTCAGGTGTGTCCGATTGGTTTACAGGCGTATTTTTGATTTCTCTGGACGATGGGAAAATCCTTGACCATTTAGTGGTGCATTCCGGAACTTACGGTGATTCTCGCATATACCCCACATCTTCGGATTCCGAATGGGTGATCTACGACAGGTGTTATTTCTGCGAGCGATGCGGTGCCACAATTTATAAGGTCAGAATTGCCCCTCTCAGAATTGTTAACTCCATCTCTTTCGACGAAGGTGTGTCCGTTGGACGGCCTTTCAGGTTCAAAGGCAAACTCTTATATCCCTCGTTCCTGATAAATTCAAAGAAACTTCTCTTGCTGGACGAAAACCTGAAGATATTCAGGGAGATCCCCCGCCCTAAATACGAATATGACTCCGTGTATGTTATGCATTACACATCGCTTAAGAGCAGGAGAGGCACGGATGTTTCTGTCAACGCCGTTCAAATAACTGGCAATGAATATCCGGCCATTGTTGTGGAATTTGACAAGAAAGGGCAAATTGTGAGAGATCCATCACATGCTGGAGGCCGGGATGTTGAGGGAAAACTCCAGAATGTGCCCGAAGTGTTTGTTTATCTTCCACCCTACGATAGGCTAAACGGGCGGGCTGTTCTGGACAAAAAGGGAGCATTCCCGGCTAATGTTCCCGGAATCAAAGACAGGCTGGTTGTCTTCTCTCCCATGCAATATAACAAGCTGGTGCTGCGTGAGTTAAAGATTTTCGATAAAAGCAGATGAACTAAGGGAGGGCAAAATGGTGTGGATTTTGACATTGACCCTGTTATCGTGGACGCCCTTCGGCGTCAAGATGTTCAATTTGAGTGACCCGCCAATCGGCGTATTCAGGACCGAAAATCACATGTATGTCGTCTCGCACAACGGCACAGTTTACAAAATATCTTTCAAACCAGACATAACTGATTTTGCGGAAATTTCGGACTCTTTCAAACTGCCGCTCACGAAAATCGTTCCCGGACGGAGGGGTAAAAGCGGCAATTTTAAGGTCCACAACATCGTTTACTGGCGCAAACGGCTCGTGGTTCTGACCGATTACGGCGTCTATGTCTCGGACACAGGTGAGGATTTCCGAAAATGGAAACCGATAACCATGGGCCGCGCGGTGGAGATAGCGGGGGATTCGGAAAACCTGTTCATTTTGTTTCCTCAAAAAGTGGTCAGGGTCATCGAGCGAAACGGGGAACACTCGATCGAGAATGTCGCGAAAGTCAACCTAACGGAACCCTGTTTCTCAAGCTTCATCGATGGCACTCTGTTTTTTGAATCATCTGACACGCTGTGCATTGTGAGCGGGGATTCCCTGAAAAGGTTTGCTTTACCGGAACCGAAGGGGAATGTAGTTAAGTATAATGTGCTCGTAGAATTCATTGTGAGAAAGCATTATCCCGACATCTTCGGAAATGGCAAGTTTGTTGCAAGGGATAGCTCGTCGGGTTACACGGTGGCTTATATCGGAAGTTATGAGGAGAAGGGGCGTGAAAATCCCAGAGCTTTCAGCCATTATCTGGTTCTGGATAGCAGCTTCAACGCAGTCGATACCTTTTCCATTCCCGACTTTGAGCATACGGATGTCATTTTCAATGAAGGGTATTTCTGGATAATGGGCATAAAATCCATCTTTGGAGGGGCACTTTACGGACTTCGAGGAAATCCACCTGTCCTAAAAGACTCGTTTTCTACAAAACTCATGTCATTAACAGGTATTCCTTCAGATAAAGGAATCAATTTTGCTACCTATGTGCCAAGTTTTGTGGCCATTTTCCAAAACGAAGCACCTGAACATTTGTATTCATCGTTCATTGAGTTTCCTGAGATATTCTGGTTCAGCAAGAAACTGCCGTTTCTACACGATGGGCCATCGGATTTTGTCATGTTCAGCAGCTCGTTCAACCCCACTCTCACTTTTGACGAGCGCAACAACGGTATTGTCCTCCTCGTGCCACGAATCGATGAGGCGCTCGGTTACGCCGCATCGCTTGTCAGCTGGGCGAAAAGGCATCAGCACATCTGGAGCGCGGGGAAGGCGCTCGATAGCCTCGATGCCGCTATGGAAATCTACCGCGTCCTGAAACCCGATACGCTCGCACACCTTTTCAAGCTCAGAGAGAGCCTTTACCGACAGGTCAAACTCATAAAGTTCGTCAAAACCAACTGGCTCAAGAGCCTGCTTGCGGTCATCTGGGTGCTGACAGTCCTGATGTTCCTGAGGGCAAAACGGACTTTCCGCAAATTCAGGTATCAATACGCGCCGCTGCCATCTGAGGAGACGATCAAAGGCGTTATGAGGATCCCGATCTTTCACAAGTTCCCATCGCTCTGGCAGCCGATTGTTGAAAATCATGGCTTTGACTGCGATGTCCTGAAGGATGAAAACCTTTACAAAAACCTCCAGGAGTCGCTCCGCATGCTTGTGGCAATGGAAAAGGATTTCCGCAATGTGCATCCGCGCTGGGAATCGCTTTTCAAACGGACAAAATGGAATTTGCTCCTGCTCTCAAACATCTTCAGCCTGCATCGGCTCTGCAGATTGGGCGGCATCTTCAAAAATCTACTGAAGCGTTCGACTGTCAGCCTTCTCAGGCACATCGCAAATGTGAGGAATGAACTCAAGAGCATGCTTGAGAAGGAGAGAGCCGACATCATTCAGGGCGCTCTGCTCCCGGTTGTGGAGGACATAAGAAAAAACTATGCGGCTCAAGGTGTTATCGTGAATACGGAGATCACTCAGCAGGCATCTTACGCTTTCTATCCGTCGGAACTCGCGAAATTTCAGTGTTGCTTCAAGGCCATCCTCGAAAACGCCATAGAATCCTATACCGATGGCAATACGATAAAGAAGATAGACATCAAAGTCAGAGCACTGCCGGATGTGCTGGAAATATCGATCAGAGATTACGGAAAAGGACTGCCTCCGCAGATGATCTCAAAGATATTTGAACCGGGATTCTCCTACGGCAAACAGGGCAAAGAGCGTGGTTACGGATTGGCCGGATGCGATGAACTCTTCAGGAAACACGGCGAAATCGAGGTGAAATCGGAGCCCAACAAAGGCACATCGTTTAACATAAAGATCTATTTTCTGCCGAAAAGGAGGCGATAAGACATGTTCCTCGTGCTCGACGACGAGAATTATGTTGAAAAGGTGTTGAAGAGCGCTTTTCCGAACAGGGAGATCGTGCACACCCGCACATCCAGACAGTTTATAGAAAAGTTGAAGAGTTTTAAGGACATACGGGCTGCCGTTGTCGATCAATACATCGAACACGGGAGCTATCCGGAATCCGAATTCCTGTCGGATTCGCCGGAATATGAAGGCTTCTCCGTCGCCGTAGAGGCCAGAAAATTGCGACCCGATGTCCCTGTTTTCCTTTTGACCAGATTTGCCGAAAGCTCAATCTTCATGAGAGCATATCAATACGGGATAATCCCGATAGAATTCGTTGACGAAAAGTTGACCGCCAGAATTCTGAGGGAAAGGATATTGAGGACCGACCCTGAGATAACGAGGGAGCTTGTCAAAGAATATCGAAAATTGGGCTGGGTGGCCGAATCGCCTAAATCCAGAGAGCTGATCTGGGAGATAGAGCACAATTACAAGGATTCCGATGAACCGCTTCTGATCACAGGCGAGATCGGGGTCGGCAAGACCCTGCTGGCGAAGATCATCCATAAGCGCTCAAAGAGGGCCAACAGCCCGGTAATGACTTTTGTGATAAGCGCATACCCCAGAGAAAACCTGTATTACATGCTGTTTGGTGCCGCTCCGCGCGCTTTCACAGGCGTGAAAGGTGGCCCGGGATTGGTCGAAACGGTGGGAGAAGGCACGCTCATCCTTGACGAGATCGGCGACCTGCCCATCGAAGTCCAGCTCCACTTGCACACTCTCCTTGAGGAGAGAAGGTTCAGGAGGATGCAGGAGTCCAAAGATAGGATCTTCAAAGGCAGGATTATCGTCCTGACGCACAAAAACTTGAAAAATCTGGTCAAACAAAATCTTTTCAGGGAAGACCTGCTGAGCCGAATAAGCGGCCTGCACATCCACATCCCGCCTTTAAGAGAACGGAGAGAGGACATAAGGCCGCTTCTGGAGTTCTATTGCGACGACATGGAGTTCACCGACAGGGCTATGGAGCTGCTTGTGAACGAGTATCCATATCCTGCAAATGTGAGGAGCCTCAAGAAGATCTGCCAGTTTTTGAGGCACGAGAACAAAAACCGATTGGTCACGCTGGACATAGTGATCAAGGCAATCACCCACTATGAACAGGATGAACCCACGCATGAAAATGGCTTAAGCTTTGAGAGGATACTGGATTGGATGCTGGAGAACGGTATAACACTGAAAGCATTGAGAGACAGCATCGTGAAGGCAGGCTACGAGAAATTGGGTAAAACATGGAACGAAGAATGGGAGAAACTGGGCCTCACCAAAGCCACATTTTACAGGATGCTGAAATCGGATAAATGAGAAATGGGCTTCCTCACGCCCCAACTCGGCCGGAATTGGGTGTCGTGGCGAAAAAAAAACAACACCGGATAGCCCTGACCTCATTGCGATCCTGCCATCAAAATCGCTTCTCTACGGGCAATGGGCACGAAAATTGCCTTAAAATACCCATGCAATGAAAAACGGAAAGATAGCGATAAGCGTGGCCCTGCTGATATGGGTGGCGGGGCTTTACGGCGAATGGAGCGAGATAAGTCACCTCAGAGTAAAGCGTTACGGGGCGGCGGCTGTAGTTGATGGCGACAGCGTGCTCGTCATCGGCGGCTTCACAACCGAGCGCCATCGAAACTATCCCACCGCGAGCGTCGAGGCGCTCAACGACATCGGTGGAGAATGGCATGACGGCGTTGAGCTCCCTGAACCGCTTGCGTTTTCGGGCGTGGCCGTATGGGGTGGAAAAATTTTCGTATTCGGAGGGTTCAACAGCAACCGCGTGCCGACTGATGAAATCTACATGTTCGATCCCGACAGCGGATCGTGGCAGGATGTGGGGCCGATGCCAATGGGACTTGCGGCCTTTTCCGTCGTGAAAATCGACAGCTTCTTCTACCTGCTCGGCGGCGTCACGGTGGGGCGTGCATACAACCCGCTTGTGTTGAGGTTCTCTCCCACCGATTTCTCGTGGGATACGCTGGTGATCGAAAGCTGGGTGCCGCGCTCATACATGGGCGCCGCCGTCGTAAACGATACCGCTTACCTGATGGGTGGCTTTTATTTCGGTCAAGTCAACTGGATTACGGTTTTCGACGGCCAATCGGTCGTCGGCACTTCCTCTATGCCGGAGGAAGTATCCGGCCTGGCTTCCACAAGCGACATTCTGGGCGAGATATTCGCAGTCGGCGGGTATTACGGACTTCAGGAAACCGACAGGGTGTGGAAACTCAACAGAAACGATTTGACATGGCAGGAGTTACCGCACATCCCGGAGCCGAGAGGGTTCTCATCAGCAGTGGTGTTCGACAACTCACTCGTAGTCATCGGCGGGCGGTGGAGGCGACACGCCGTGGAGAATGTTTACGCGCTCTCGCTCAACTCGATCGAAGAAGAGCCGTCAACCGTTGAGCCCGAAAATGTTATCGTAAAAGCGCCCAACCCGCTGCGCCCATCCGACATGATAATCGTAAATGCACCATCCGATGGCTACCTCAAAATCTATTCGGCGTCAGGCAGGCTCGTGGCCAAACTCCAGATCCAGCAGGGCAACAACAGGATTCCGGTTGGCAGGCTCAACCTGCCTTCGGGCATCTACATCTACCGTTTTCGCAAAGTGAGCGGAAAATGGTTATTCTTGCATTGATTTTGACTCTTCCATCCCCAATAGCCCACATGGATTCGCTGTTTTACGACGGGCGATACGCTGAACTCATTGCCTATGCAGACTCGGTTGCCGGATCCGATACAGGCCTCGTAAAGCTTGAAGCACTGAAGTTTATGGCGTTTGCGTATGTCGCCCTCGACAGCTCGGACAGAGCGGTTGAGGCCTTCAAAAGGCTGCTCGCCGTCAATCCCTACTTCAACCTCGACCCGATCTACACATTTCCGGGCGCATACAGGACATTCCAGCGGGCACAATCGGAGCTGAAGATCGAAAATGTGCCGAGCATGGACTCCATCAAGACCCTGCTCCATGCCATAGATGACCACGAGAGGAAACGGAGGTTGAGGGTCTATTCCCTTGTGATGCCAGGACTTGCTCAGATTAGGTATGGCCAGAGGGCGCGCGGCAGACGCATAATGGCCGGGTTCCTGCTATCCGTTGCGGCGTGGGGACTTACAAACTACGCATATCTCCGCTCAAAAGAGGCCTACATGGAGGCCAGAGAGCCATCATCCATACAAAAAACCTACCGAACCATGGACATCTGGTATAAACTCAGGCTCATCTCAGCCGTTTCCGCAATCGGAATTTATGTTTACGCTCAAGTCTCCTTCTGATCAAAATTTTCACACCTGCGAAAAATTTTCATAGTAATCCCGGCCGCCGACAAACGCTTTCAAAATGCAACATATTGGGTAATAGGAACTTATCTCCATACGGAACTGTCTGGCACACATCTTGCCTCTAATAATGGCGTAAAGAAAAAAAAGGAGGTCAGAGAGATGATCAGGAAAATAGGAGTTCTGATAGCCCTCATGGTTGGAGCCACGATGGCTCAGACAGGCGGGATCTCCGGGCAGGTAACCGATGCTTTGAACGGCAATGGGCTGCCCGGAGCCATCGTCAGGTTGTATCAGATCAGGGGACAACACCCAAGACCGGTGGCATGGACAACTACCCTGAACGACGGAAGTTACGAGATCATGGGCGTTCCGGACGGTGCCTATTTCGTCAAAGCTCACAAATGGGGCTATCTCGACAGGTTCTATCAGAATGGAACAAGCTACGATGATGCTGACACGGTGTATGTCACTGATGGGCAGGTTGTTACCGACATCAACATAGCTTTGCCGCCGCGCGACAGCGGGTCAACGGGGAGAGCGGCTATAACGGGATATGTTTACGA
>JALVZN010000075.1 GCA_027037615.1 Caldifarciminota bacterium
GCTGGTAGTTCCTGTCATGTTCTATGTAAGGGATTTCTTCGCGCGCCATCGAGTGGATTTCCTTCAGGATCGGCGATGTCTTATCCGCTCCTCTGAGGTCGAGCGCCTGCAACGCCGAGAGGAATTCAATTGCGATCACCTTCTCGGTGTTCTCCACTATCTGGTATGCCTTGAGCGCAGCGGTCATGCTCATCGAGACATAATCTTCCTGATCCGCAGAGGTGGGAATTGAATCGACGGATGCCGGATGGGCGAGCGATTTGTTTTCCGACACAAGCGCCGCCTGCGTCACCTGGAGCATCATCAGGCCTGAGTTTAGCCCGCTTTTTTCAACGAGGAAGGCCGGCAGCCCCGAAAGGTCGCTGTCGAGAAGCCTGAATGTGCGCCTCTCGGATATGGAGCCGAGCGTGGTCATCACCGTGGAGATCGTGTCAGCCGCAAGCGCTACATGTTGACCGTGGAAGTTGCCGTTTGAGACTATGCGTCCATCGGGAAGCACTATCGGGTTATCGGTCACCGAATTTATCTCGACCTCAAGCAAGGCGCTGGCAAATTGTAGCCCATCGTAAACAGCACCATGCACTTGAGGGATGCATCTTATCGAATAGGAGTCCTGAACCCTTGCTTTCGGGCCGCCTGTGAGCTCGGAACCGGCTATAAGTTTTTGAAATGTCTTTACGACCTCTTTTATGCCTGAATGGCTTCGTATGCGGTAAATCTCATCGATGAACTGTTCGGGCACGCCGTTGACCGCCTCGAAAGTCATCGCAGCGGTCACAAGAGCGCTTTTAAACAGCCTCATCGCCCGTTCGTATGCCATGATCGAGACAGCGGTCGAGGCCTGAGTGCCGTTGATGAGCGCAAGCCCCTCTTTCGCAGCAAGTTTAACGGGTTCAACCCCTTCAATCTTCATCGCATAATAGGAAGGCACGATCTGACCGCGATAGTAAACCTCGCCTTCTCCTATGAGTGCAAGGGCTATGTGGGCAAGCGGTGCGAGGTCGCCTGATGCGCCAACTGAACCGCGAGACGGCACCACCGGGATGATGTCCCTGTTCAACATCTCGATAAGTCGCTCCACGACCATCGGCCTTACGCCCGAATAGCCGAGCGCAAGCGTGTTGGCACGCAATAACATCATCGCGCGCACAACTTCCTTCGGGAAAGGCTCACCAACCCCGACAGCGTGGCTGCGCACGATGTTGACCTGGAGTTTTGCCAGACTTTCATCCTCAATCCTGACCTCGGCCAGCCTGCCGACACCTGTGTTAATCCCGTAAACGGGCTCGCCTTTGCGGATTATCTCGTCCACGATCGCCCTCGATTTCTGCATCCTGTCGCGCGCTTCCTGAGTTAGCCCGGCCTTCTCTCCTCCTGCAACCCTGATCACATCTTCAAGGCGGATATGACCGCTTATTTCAACCATAATCCCTTCTCCTTCAGGTATTTTTCGACGATGGTTATCGCCTCTTCAGGCGTGTGAGCTATTCTCAGAGGGAGGATGAACGGAGTCGGTATGTGCAGTCCAACGATGAACTTGCCCGTTCTCAGCGAGAGTGCGATCTCGGATATCGTGCCAAAACTTGTGCCAACCGCTATCACTGCGTGACCAGAAGCGACAACAAGGTGGTTCCTCCCCTGTCCCATACCTGTGGGGATTGCTATGTCAACATAAGGATTTGCGCCTTCGTGATGCGCATTGGGAATAATCCCAACGGTCACGCCGCCCATCTCCTTTGCGCCGCGGGATGCCCATTCGGAGACGCCGGGGCCGCCGCCCGACGCAAGCACCCACCCCTTCGACGCTATCAACTTGCCCACTTCGTAGGCCGTTTCGGCCATCTCAGATGTTGGTTGTGAAGGCCCCACAACTGAAATCGTTATTTTTGCCATGATCACCTCCCGAAAAAATTGGGTTTAACCGCTTTTCAACCGCGAGATCATGTCCTCCGACAGCTCCTGAGCCTGTCGGAAATCATCTTCCCTGCCTATATCGAGCCAGAAACCTTTGTGTCTGAAAGCGAGGACATCCTTATCCAGCGAAAGTAATTTGTGGACGAGTTGAGGCAGATCAAAATATTCGTTCATCGGGATAAAATCGAAAACGGCAGGTGTCATCGCATAGATACCCATTGAAACCCAATGCCTTATCTCGGGTTTTTCGTGGTATCCAACGATGTTATGGCCGGCTATCTCGGCCACTCCGAAATCGATCGAGACGCGCCTCTCGGTCACCGCTATCGTGAGCGGCGGGTTGTGCGATGTATGGAACGCCCAGAACTCAGATAGGGACATGTCCGTCAGCACATCCCCGTTTATGACAAGGAACGGCTCATCCGACAGCTGATCCTGAATGAGCTTCAGGGGCCCGATTGTGCCAAGCGGCCTGTCCTCAAGCGAATAGCGAATTTTCAACCCGTAGCGCTGCCCATCGCCCAGATACGCCTGCATGAGCGATGCGAGATGTCCAACCGCTATGTAAATCTCATCAAACCCGCTTGCCGCAAGTTTCCTGATGATTATCTCGATAACAGGCTCGTTGCGAACCGGCATCAAAGGCTTGGGCAGGATGGTGGTGTAGGGCTCAAGCCGCCTGCCCCGACCACCAGCAAGTATGACGCCCTTCATCCGCTCTTCCTCAACGCTTTTCTGAGCTCAGGCAGGTGCTTCTTCACCCACGGCAGGACCTCGGATGAGATCGACTTCACCTTTGCGAGCCCGCTGCTCGTGCTGCCCAACATCGAATAAACGGCTACCAATCCCATCGCCTTGCTTCTGATAAACATCTCGTCGCTGCTGTCGTGGACTGCGGTGTAAAGCTCCTCCTCGTATCGCTTCGCCACTTCCCTGAGATACGACCTAAATCGCCTCGTTTCAGGCACATAACGCCCATGCCGATAGACATAAACCTTTGGCAAAAGCGGAGATACGACATCAGGAAGCCCGCCTATGCCCGCAAGGGTGTGGCTCCACGACACGGCCTCCTTCATGCCGTTGTGGTCGAGGTCTATGAACCTGTCCAGCCCGCCTTTACCTATGTCGATGTCGCCGATCTTTACGGGTTCGCCGTTCCGAAATACCCAGACATGGTAAATCAGGCTGTCAGGGTGTCCGATGTGTCGCTCCTCGATGATGAGGTCAAGCTTGAGGTCGGCATTCATGTCGTCCGTCATCAGGTGTATCCGTGTGCGTCCGCGCGGATCATGGATTTCGAGGAGATTGACCTGTGAATCACCGACAACCGTGTAAACCCGTTGATACGGTATCCTTCTCTTTGAAAGGTAGTGCTTTTCGACATACACCCTGTGCGAGCCACAGAAAGACGAGTCGATATCGATTTTGGCGTTGTATGGCGATGGGGTTACGGTCAACAACAAAAGGAACAGCACCATCAATTCCCTCCAAATGGGTTTGGCGTGGGTAGCTTCATGGGCGGAATTTTGCCGCGAATGCCTTTCGTGGCATCTTCGCCTAACTTCACCGAGACATGTGAGACAACATCAATCCCGAACAGGCTGAGAAGATATACCTGCATCTCCATGTAACCCGTCTCGCGACCGTAGATTATGGATCTGAGCACATCGCCGTTCCGAACGATGACAGATGTGTGGACGACAGTTGAATCCTTGGGCATGACCTTTATCGGCCCCTTCATCTCGCCTATCCCAACTGTATCAATTCCGGCAACTATGGCGTATTCGATCCTGCTGGCGAAAGCGGGGATAATATCGCTCGGGTTGGTGATCTTCAGCGTCAGTTCGATGCTTGCACGCGTCAGGCTGAGCTGACGCAGCCTCATCTCAACGACATCGAACCTGCATCTTGAAAATTGATGCGATACGAAATTCCCGACCAGCAGGAACGCCAAAACGCCTATTATTGCGCTGATCAATGTCCTCATCTTAATAAATCCTCCTGCTTTATTTCGATTTTATTCGTTATCTGGCAGAGAGGCGAACAGAAACGCAAGAAGGTTGTTGAGCATAACCGCAAATGCCACGAGTGGCAGGACATTGAGTTCGCCCCTCAAAATGGCCTCCGCCGCTATCGACATGCTGAACCAGCCCTGAGGCAGCAGAAGCCAGTCGCCGTTCCCGAACGAGAGCTTCACCGATGCACGAGCCGACCAGTAAGCCATCAGCAACCACACCATCTCGGATATGAACTGCACGAATACCATGCCCGAGAAAACTAAAATCGTGAAATAGGACGGTCTGATCAGAATATCCATCGTCTTCTCTATGTCGAACAGGGAGCGATCCGTTGACGGCATGTTTTCCACTGTAATGCCAACGAAGATGCCGACGAGCAAAGGCGAGATCCACAGGTTGCTCGCAAGGAAAGCCAGAAAACCGGCAAGTATGAAAGTTATCGCCGTGGAGAACCATCGATTTCTGAACGCCGTGTATGAGAAATCGAACAACAGGCCGAGTGCAATACCAAGCAACGGCATAAGTACGCCGTGCGCAATGTTCTTGCTGAGAGCAAGTCCCCAGACGACAATGCCGGCCACAAGCCAATCAAACGGCGAATACAGCTCCTTTTTTCCGCCTATTACGAATGGAGCTATTTTGTGGCTCGTGGAAGATGCGGCAGCAGCGATAACTGCACATGTCGGAGAACAATTAAGCAGCAAAAGCACTATCATCACTGCAACAAATGTAACACAAGACTCCACAAGGGATAAAATTAGTCTTTTCTTGCCAGCAGCCGAGAACATATCCCATTTGAATTCCATACCGATCGAGACGCCGATCCATGTTAAAGCTATGGCGACCAGCATCTTCAGAGCCGGGTTGGCAAGGTTGATTTTCACAAGGCCGGTTGCGGAGAACAGCATCCCGACGAAGATCAGGCTCGGCTCAATCAGGAACACCCACGGCTTCAGCTGACCGGACTTCAGGAATGGCACAAATCTCGTCACTATGACGAACAGGAAGAAAAGGCCGACGACAAATACAAGTGATGGATCCATGTGTTAAAATCCCTTGCTGCCTACACGAACATTTCTAAACCTTGCGACAGGCACGCCGTGTCCGACATGCATTGACTGTCCAGGCTCTCCTTTGCCGCAGTTTGGAACGCCCCAGAGCTGCCATGTTGACTTATCGCCCACGCCGTCCATCGATGCCCAGAACTGAGGCGTAATGCCTGTGTAAACCGGATCTTTCACCATCTCAGCAAGTTTGCCGTGTCTGATTCGCCATCCGATCTCGGTGCCGAACTGGAAATTCAGTCGCTTCTGATCAATCGACCAGCTCCTGTTGGTGTCGATGAAGAGGCCATCCTCGACCTCGCTTATCAATTCCTCAAAGGTCTTATCGCCGGGCTCAAGGTTTATGTTTGTCATCCTTACGATCGGTATGCGGTTCCATGAGCTTGCCCGTGCCGCGCCTGAGCTCCTCCTGCCGATCGCAGGCGCCGTGTCGCGCGAAGAAAGATAGCCGACGAGGATGCCTTCCTTCACTATCGGCACACGCTGAGCCTTAACCCCTTCGTCATCGTAACCGAATGTCCCAAGTCCGCGCGGCGTTGTGGCATCCGCATACACATTCATAAGCTCAGAGCCGTATCGGAAGTTGTTCAGCTTCTCAATCGTGGCGAAACTTGTGCCTGCGTAAGAGGCCTCATATCCGAGAACCCTATCCAGCTC
This sequence comes from Caldifarciminota bacterium, assembly GCA_027037615.1. Taxonomy (GTDB): domain Bacteria; phylum Hydrothermota; class Hydrothermia; order B15-G9; family B15-G9; genus WGAI01. The sequence continues at coordinate 5,654 of JALVZN010000075.1, forward strand.
AACAGCATGGCCTATGGATTCGTGCACCTGAAGCGCCATCTGGTTGGTGCCTATCACGAGGTCCATGACGCCGCTCGGCGCAGGCGGAGCAACAAGCAGCTTCGCAGCCTCTTCCGCAACACGAGGCGCATGCTTCTCAAGCTCCATCTCCTCGACAAATTCCCAGCCGGCAGTTGCCACATTCCCGCCGAATGCGCCGGGATATGACCGTTTCTGCAACTCACCCTTATCCATCGCAAATGCGGTGTACCCGGCACCACACTCAACTATTTCCTGCTCTATCACAGAGCCTTCTGTCGAGGCAAAAACCTTGTGTGTCTTGAAGGAAACGGTTGACAGCGTCCTGAGTCTGACGGCTTTCTCCTCCGCAAGGATTTTATCAACTTTCATCAACAGGTCGATTTTGTCTGTGGTGGGAACCTTAAAAGGGTCTTTCTGGTATGGCGTGGAGTATGTGTCGATGTAAGGATCGTTTGGTGCAAGCCTCATCGGCCTGCCACCGGCTATGGAGGAGGCCTCTGCGATCTCAATTGCACGCTTGACGACCTTCTCAGCGGAAAGGATGTTCATGTCGTTCGACGATGCAAAGCCCCAGAAGCCGCCGATCATCACCCGAACTCCAAAGCCCATGTCCTCTGTAAACGAAATGGACTCGACAACGCCGTTCTTCACGAAGATGAACTCTTCGAGTTTTCGGACGATTCTGACATCGCCATAATTGACCTTTCCCTCAAGCATGCCGATAATAACTGTTGCAAAGTCTTTCATGTTCCCTCCCTGTCGTTTAACTCAAGTGAAATTATAATGCGAAAGAAATCCTTTTGCCGTTTTGTCCGCAGCGCAAAGCCGCATGTCTGAGCCTATAACCGGGTTGAGGTAATTTGTCAGATAAGAGAATAGTTCTGGCAACCATCTTGCCAGTAGCTCGTCTGCGGTTTTCCTCCTCTTTGCACAATCTCAGTACTGTGACCAAGGCGCGGCCTTGTAGACTATAGCACAAAACTATGAAATTACTGCAATCTGATGCCATACGCCTTTGTATTTCCGCGTTTTTACGAATTATCCATTAACTCCATTAGCTTTCGTGCCATACGCCGTTTACTTTGTGGCGCCGAACATAACTGTTGCGTTCTCAATAAAATGTAACCTATAAATTTGCCACAATCTCTTTGTATAATTGCTCATCCCTATATACATCCTACTCCGCTGCCATTAGGTAAGCTATATGATCATCCACAAGTGCAACAAGGCATTTAGTTTCAGGGAGATGTTTGTGGATATGCATCTCTGTTTTGCAATGTGGGCAGATTGGTCTTTCAATTTTTGCATTGAAAGATATTGTGAGGCTCATTTTTTCACCTTCTGTTGAGTGGACTAATGTCAAGTGCCCCAACAGGGGGATTTAAATTTTAACCTGTGAAAAAGAATTTTGATCACAAACAAAACGGCAAATAGCCTCGGTTGTATTGACAGGCATTTGAGCATATTTTATCATTAGTACCGGTTTTTGGCGCCATCGTCTAGCCTGGCCTAGGATACCTGGTTCTCAGCCAGGAGACCCGGGTTCAAATCCCGGTGGCGCTGTTTCTCTTCTCTGGGGGGTCGTCTAATTGGCAGGACGGCAGACTCTGGATCTGCTAGTCGGGGTTCGAGTCCCTGCCCCCCAGCCAATTTGGCCCCGTCGTCTAATGGCTAGGATCCCGCTCTTTCAAGGCGGTGGCACGGGTTCGAATCCCGTCGGGGCCATTTTTTATTGCCTCAGAACAACTTCACCATGAAAAAACAAAACCATACAGTTCGCCTGCTTGCACCTGCCAAGATTAACCTCGGCCTCTGGGTGGTGGGGAAACTTCCAGACGGTTATCACGAGATAAGGACAATTTTTTACAAGCTCAGCCAAGGTGACATCGTTAAAGTCTCGCTCAGTGATAAACTTCAGGTCATATCCTCCTCCGGGCCTCAAGGCGAGGATAACATAGCCTATAAGGCCGTCAAACTCCTGTCCGAATACACGGGGCAACCGCTCAACCTGAGGATTGAGATCGAGAAAAAAATCCCAATAGGTGCGGGGCTCGGCGGCGGCAGCTCGGACGCGGCCGCAGCCATCAAAGCGGCCATCGAACTCTTCAACATCCAGATTGGGGAAGACGAACTGCTGGAATTGGGGATGAAGATAGGCGCGGATGTGCCGTTTTTCCTGATGAATTCACGAGCCGCCATCGGCAGAGGCAAAGGCGAACTCCTCGAACCCGTTGACCTCAACCTGGATGCCGATATCTCACTCGAATGTCCGAAAGTCTCAGTCTCAACGGCATGGGCTTACAATCAGCTATCTGCCAGAAAGCTTTATGCCAGTGTCGATGATGCTGAAACGGCCATCGAAAAAATCATAGAGGCGATAAAACGCAGCGATTTGAGTGAACTCGAAAAATGGCTGTTCAACTCCTTCGAGGAAGTCGTTTTTGATGAGTATCCATCGGTTAGGCGTATCAAAGAGGCGTTCGTCCGCAGAGGAGATGTAGCTCTGATGACCGGCAGCGGCTCCTGTGTATTCGGCATCTTTGGCAGCCAAAACAAGTCTTTCTGACCAGCATCGTTCTGAACCCATCACATTTATCACGACTGTTTTGCCTTTCACATGAACTGTGCAGTCGGTTTGGGCTATCAACTCATATCGGTTTCGCCGTACGTGTTGACAAAATATAGAGTACCTTCGATAATATAAGCCGATTTATGCCGGGGTAGCTCAGTTGGTAGAGCACAGGACTGAAAATCCTGGTGTCCCCAGTTCGATTCTGGGCCCCGGCATTGTAATGTGGTTTTGTTGATGGGGCTGTAGCTCAATTGGGAGAGCATCGGCTTTGCAAGCCGGGGGTCAGGGGTTCGACTCCCCTCAGCTCCATGATGATGGGGGGCAAGCTACTTTGCCCCCTTGTCCGTCTGTGGGGGTTAACTTAATTGTTACGAGATGCTGTCTGGACATCCCTTCATTGATAAAATACGGGATACTGGGTAAAGAATCAGCAATGTTTTGCCATTTGGGCGGAGATTTCAAATAGCTCTTGATTTAGTAACATCATAATTTTTAGCCTTGTATGGTTAAAATTTCCCATCAATAGTGAATAAGGGTGGGGTAAAGACGGGGGGCTCGCCCGAGAGAGCAAGAGTTTAATATATCTTGTATTTTCAGGCGTTTCGATTTGTAGATCTTACTTCCCACTTCACCCACTTTTTGTGATGTCTTTCGGCAACTTGCTGGTCAATCAAAATTTGCATAAAATTTGGAACCCTATAACCTCAGCTGTGCTCTAAAAACCAACTGGTGATGGCCATGAGGAAGAAAATAACACTGTTCTTTGCGGCATTTGCTACAATAGCAATTTTGCATCAAGGTGTCCTCTCGGCGACCCGCCTCAAAAAGAAATGGGTTCGGGAGGCGATGTTTTACGAAAAGCTGCCCGACGGGTCGGTGAGGTGCACGCTTTGCCCGCGCAGATGCATCATCCCCGAAGGCGAGCGTGGCTACTGTCAGGTGAGGTTCAACAAGGGCGGAAAACTCTACACGATGACCTACGGCAATCCTGCCGCCGTGCATGTTGATCCCATCGAAAAGAAACCGTTCTTCCATTTCCTGCCCGGCTCGAAAGCGCTTTCAATTGCCACTGCTGGCTGCAACTTGAGGTGCAATTTCTGCCAGAACTGGCAGCTCTCGCATTCCACCCCCGAACAAACCAGAAACTACGATCTGCCACCTGAAAAAGTCGTCGAGCTTGCAAAGAAAACCCATTCGCAGGTCATAGCCTACACTTACTCGGAGCCGACCATCTTTTACGAATACATGTATGAGACGGCGAAGCTGGCGCGCAAGGCTGGCATCAAAAATGTGATGTTGACATGCGGTTACATAGAACCTGAGCCGTTGAAACAGCTTTTGAAATACATGGACGCTGTTGACATAGACCTCAAAGGCTTCTCCGACGATGTTTATCGCTATGTCGGCAAGGGGCGTCTGAAATATGTGAAACGGACGGCTGAGATCGTGCGCAAGTCAGGCGTGTGGCTCGAAGTGACCTACCTCGTGATACCGACGCTCAGTGACAGCGAGGATCAGATCAGGCGGATGGCGCGCTGGGTGGTTGAGGAGCTGGGAGATACAACGCCTGTCCATTTCCTGCGGTTTCATCCGGACTACAAACTTACCAACCTTCCGCCCACGCCCGTCAAGACGCTTGAGAGAGCTCGCCAGATAGCCATGGAAGAGGGCCTGAAATATGTCTATATCGGCAATGTGCCAGGCCACCCGGCTGAAAACACATATTGCCCGGGGACGAACAAGGTTTGCATACGGAGAAGAGGCTTCTTTGTGCTTGAAAATCATGTCGATTCAACGGGATACTGTTCCGTGTGTAAAAAGCATATTCCCGGAGTGTGGAAATGACGACAAATTCACTTGCAGGTAGCCGTTTAGCCAGTTATATGTTGAACCAACCGTCGTTTCAGGAGAAGCACAGCGACAAACAGGAGGTGAAAACATGCTGAAAATGACGAGGAAGTGGTCGCTTGCACTCATCATATTCGTGATCGGTCTCGCTGCGGGAATAATCCTGACGGCTCAGCTCAACATCACGCCTAAAAGTGAGGCCGAAAACTCTGTTCCTCTGGTAACACCTGAGGGCACAAGCCCGTTCGTCAAAGTGGCTAAAGAGGTTATGCCCTGTGTCGTAAACATATCCGCTGAGAAGATAGTCGAAATGCCAGGCT
>JALVZN010000076.1 GCA_027037615.1 Caldifarciminota bacterium
ATCCCGAACAAGTATCCCGCACTCATGGGCGATGAGAAGCCGTCTAAAACCTGCATAAATTCGATATACGAGAGGATGGACGGGACGGGCTACCACGAACTGGTCATCGAAACTCCTGACCACGATGCAGACCTGTCGGACCACCCTGTGGAGCAGATAAAGGAGGTCTTCAAGGTCTATCAGATGCGTTATAACGAGCTGCGGAGCAGGAAGATCATCAAGTATGTGCAGATTTTCAGGAACTGGGGGCCGCTTGCCGGTGCTTCCCTGCCTCATCCTCACACGCAGATTCTCGCGATGCCGTTTATCCCTGAGTATCCCATGCGTGAATTACGGGCGATGAAGAGGCGGCCGATCCTGTGCGAGATGGTTCAAAGCGAGCTTGAGCAGGACAGGCGTGTGGTTGGCAGGACGCGCGATTTTGTGGCATTCACACCGTTTGCATCACGGTTTGCCTTCGAGACATGGATAGTGCCAATTGAGCATCGTCCTGATTTCGGTGAGGCCACCGACGATGAGCTCGCTCAGATTGCGACCCTGTTCCGCTCTGTTGTGCAGGCTCTGAGGGCACATCTCGGCAATTTCTCATACAACCTTATAATCCACTCGTTGCCAGACAGATATTACCATTACCACATCGAGATAACACCGAGAATAGCCGGGCTTGCTGGCTTTGAAGTCGGCACCGGTGTGAACATAAACACTGTTTTGCCGGAGGATGCAGCATGGATAATCAAAAAGAACCTGTCTTAGCCATTGAGACATCGGGCATGACGACCGAGCTGGCTCTGCTCGAAGGTGATAAACTTCTCGCGTCTGCATTTAACGGGAGGAAATTCGCACATTCCGAGGTCATCAACATCCTTTTTGACGCCATCCTGAAATCGGCAGATGTGAAGCCCGACGAGATCGGTTACATCGCACTGTCCATAGGGCCGGGCTTTTTTACGGCGCTGCGCGTTGGGCTTTCGTTCGCCAAAGCCTTCTCGTTCGTTCACGACACAAAAATTGTCGCCATCAATACGCTTGACGCACTCGCTTTCGAGGTTGAGCCGAAGGCGGGCAGACGCGCGATTTCGGCGATAGATGCGCAAAAGGGCGAGGTGTATTACGCCGTCTATGAGTCAGATGGCGAGAAATGGCATCGCAAAAGCGATTACCTGATCGACAAGCCGCAGAAAATAGCGGGAGAGGCGGATTTCTTTGTCGGGAGCGGCGCCATCAAGCACGATCTGAAACCGAGACCGTATCATGATCCAATGGTGCCTTCAGCAAAGTGGATCGGCATACTCGCACTGGACGCCATCGAGAAGGGCAAATTTGAAAATCCTGAGGTGCTTGAACCGTTTTATCTCAGGCTGCCCGATGCCGTGGTCAACAGGATGAAGAAACTCAAGGGACAGGATCTGAAATGAGCTGGAGGAACTGGAACATCAGGATGTTCGCCATCAATGCCGTGGTCTTTGCCACGCTGACCGAGGGCCTGAAGTCGCCCCTGCTGCCGCTTGGGATCGCCATTGCGTTCGGGGTCTTCGTCCTGTGGCTTTACGCCGTCTTTTCGGACAGCGGCACGGTGAGATGCCCCAATTGCGGCGGCGAGTTGCATGTCGGAATAGCGATGAAACATAAGCTGACATTCGCAGAGACGGATGACGATTTCCGAACCCTCTTTGTCGGCTGGAGAACCGTCGCCCTGAGCTTCGCCCTTGTCAACGGTGTCGTGTGGGGAGCTGCGCTCATCGCCGTCGTGCTTAACTCGGATCTGCCCCTCAAGATCGCCATAATCGCAACGGTTTTCAACCTGAACCATCTGTTTTTCCTCGCCCACAAAGAGACATCGACATGTCCGAAATGCGGTCATGAGCTGCGCCTCACGATAGGCCTGATCCCTCGATGGAGTGCAGGGGAAGCTGAATGGGAACTTCGATGAAAAGAGGCCTCAAAACGGTCATCGGCATCGCCATCATCGTTGCGATATTCGCTTACCTCATAAGAGGCATAGTTGTAAACTGGCAGCAGGTTAAGGACTTCCACTGGCAAATAGGCTACTTTTCGCTGGTCATGTCGTTCCTGTTTTTTGCTGCAAGTCAGCTGTTCAGCGTGTGGGTGTGGCTTCAGTTGCTCAAGAAGTTCGGCTATGAGCTCGCATTTGGCAAACTTTTTGTCATCTGGTGGATCTCGGCGATGGGGCGGTATCTTCCGGGCAAGGTGTGGCAGCTCGCCGGCCTCGCCATCATGGGCGAGCGTGAAGGCATACCGGCTGAGGTCACCACATCCGCCAGCATCCTGACGCAGGTGCTGGCGATACTTGCAGGATTTGTCATCTCGATCCCCATCGTTATGGCTCAGAAGAAGGAATCCATCTACTTCCTGCTCATCACGGTGGTTTTCCTCATCTTGATGGTGTATCCGCCCGTGTTCAAAAGATGGATCAACTTCATAGGCAAGAAGATCAGGGGCATCGAGATCAGAGTTCATCTGAATACGCTCAGCCTTCTGGAGTTCATACTGCTTTACGGATTTCTATGGATCGGCTACGGCGTGGGATTCGGGCTGTTCGTCAGGGGCATAACGGGAGCCAATTTCACGCTGGACTACATCCCGATTTACGCTTTCTCCTACATTGTTGGGCTGATAACGGTGTTCGTTCCGGGCGGTTTTGGCGTGCGGGAGGGGCTTATGACTGCGTTTCTCAAGGATCGGTTCGGCGAGGCTGTGGCTTCGGCTGTCGCGATTGTGGCCAGAATTTGGGTCACCATCGTCGAGTTGTTCTTCTTTTTGATAGCCATCTCGATGATGGCAAGGAGGAAGGATGGCACATAAGGTCGTTCTCGGCGTTGATTTCGGTGAGGCGAGGATCGGACTTGCGATCGGCGACACTGACCTGAGGATCGCCCTGCCGCTCAAAACGATAAATGCCCGTAACAGCGATCCGATACAGGAGATCAAAAAGGTCGTCGCTGAGCGGGGCGTTGACATCATCGTCATCGGGATGCCACTTCTGCTTTCGGGTGAGAAAGGGCGGCTTGCGGGGCTCGTCGAGGAGTTTGCGGAAAAACTCAGGCAGGAAGTCGATGCTGAGATCGTGTTCTGGGATGAGAGGTTTACGAGCGTGATGGCTGAGGATGTAATTCGTCAGACCGGCCAGAAACCGTCGCGCAGGAAGCACAAAGTTGACATGCTCGCCGC
>JALVZN010000077.1 GCA_027037615.1 Caldifarciminota bacterium
GAGAGGGATAAACAGGAAAGAATTGCTTGTTAAAATATGGCCGGAACAGTCATCAACTAATCCGCTGGACATCGCCATAAGCAACCTGAAGAGTCTGATCTGGAAGGATTTTACCATAACTGAACAGGGGAAGGTAAAACTCAACTATCAGTATCTCTGGATCGATGTCATTGAGTTCGAGAGACTGGCCAACCTCGGATTGAAAGAGCCGGATGCGCGCAAATCCATCGAGCTCCTTCAACGGGCTGTAAAGCTTTACGGTGGGCCATTCATGCCAGATGCCAGAAGTTATGATGTGGAAATCTTCAGGTCGATGTTGTCAACACTCCACAGGAATGCGGCTATTAAACTTGCAAAGATCTGGTTGATGAACAGGGAGCCTATACGAGCCGCTAAAACAATTTACAGGGTGTTGAGAGAGGACATGATAGATGAGGAAGCAAATTTGCTGTTGTTAAAGGCCTATTACATGATGGGGGCTCGCGAGCTCGTGAAACGCCATTATGATAGGTTTAGGGAGCTCTACCTTCAGGAAATCGGTACCGAACCAGAAGGGGACATTCTGGACTACATCAATGCAACCCAGATAGCCTGACCATTTATGGCCATCCGCTCTGATGCAGTGATTTGTGATGCGTTTCTTCCCATCCTTTTATGTTATTTCGAGCAGTTTTTATGTAGTGATGTTGCATCCATTGAATGTGAAAGCATAGGGATTTAACATAAAGCTCCGTGTGAGACAAGGAGAAAAAGAGATGAAATTGGATCTGTCAAATGTTAAGCGGGAACTTTTCCAGAAACGGCACGAAATCCGTCCCACAAAGATACATCGTAATTTCCTGAAAGACCCTGAGGGGTCGGCCCTTATAGAGATGGGCAACACAAAGGTGTTGTGCACCGCAACGGTGACCGAGAAGGTGCCCAACTTTCTTAGGGGCACGGGTGAGGGCTGGATCACCGCAGAATATGCCCTCCTGCCTCGTTCAACTCCACAGCGGAATGTCAGGGAGTCGCGTTCTGGCAGAGTGGATTCAAGGGCGATAGAGATATCGCGCATGATAGGGCGATCCCTTCGTGGAGTGGTCGATCGCGAGAAGCTCGGCGAACACACGATCATAATAGACTGCGATGTGCTTCAGGCGGACGGTGGCACACGGACAGCCGCAATAAACGCTGGATTTTGCGCCCTTTATGACGCTATACGCTTCATGATAGGCCACAACATGATAGAGGAGAACCCGATCAGGGAATTCGTCGCGGCCATATCCGTCGGCATAGTGGACGATATGTTTCTGCTGGATTTGAGTTACGATGAGGATGTGCGTGCACTCGTTGACCTCAATGTGGCGATGACCGAGAGCGGCAAAATCGTTGAGATACAGGGCACAGGAGAGGGGAGGCCCTTTTCAAGGGAGGAGCTCAACACCCTCGTCGATCTGGCGTGGGAAGGGGTTCAGCAGGTGATTGAGATTCAAAAGGCCACCCTTGGGCTGAAGGAGTGAAGTTTTAGCTGACCCTTTTTATGTGAGCTCCGAGCGCAGATAGCTTCAGCTCGAAGTCCTCATATCCTCTATCGAGATGATAAATTCTGTCAACCACGGTCGTGCCGCGAGCCACAAGTCCGGCAAGCACAAGCGCAGCTGATGCCCGAAGGTCAGATGCCATGACAGGGGCTCCTGTCAGCTCTTTGACGCCCTTGACCACTGCGATCCCATCATCCACCTTGATGTCGGCCCCAAGTCGTGTAAGCTCAAACGCGTGCTTAAACCTGTCTGGATAAATGCCTTCTCTTATGACGCTTGTCCCGTCTGCGATCGTCAACATGGCCATGAACTGAGCCTGCATGTCAGTCGGGAATCCCGGAAACGGCGATGTGAAGATGTCAAGGGGTTCTATTTCGGAATTGCGGGGCCAAATCCGCAAACTTCTGGAGCTTTTTTCCATCTCGAACTCGCTGCCAGCCTCGCGCAGCTTCTCGAGCACCGTCCTGAGGTGCTCGACGCACAGGTCGGTGATGGTGACTTCGCCGCCAGTCATGTATGCAGCGACAGCGTAGGTGCCAGCCTCTATCCTGTCGGGGATTACCTCGAACTCACCGGGCGACTTCAGCGCATCGACGCCCTCGATGACGATCTCATCCGTGCCCTCACCGCTGATTTTTGCCCCTGCAAGCTTCAGGAATTCGGCCAGTGTGACAACTTCGGGCTCAAGCGCAGCGTTTTCAATTGTCACCTTCCCGTCGGCAAGCGTGGCGGCCATCATGAGGTGGGCGGTGGCGCCGACGGACTTCTTGTCGAAAGCTATCGATGCGGAGCGGAGTTTATCTGCCTGAGCCACGATGTAACCGTGTTCCACCTTTATGTCGGCCTGCATGAGCTTCAGGCCACGGATGTGGAAATCGACGGGTCTCGGCCCAAAAGCGCATCCACCTGGGAGCGAAACGCGCGCCTTTCCAAACCGGGCTATCAACGGACCGAGCACATAGATGGAGGCGCGCATGCGCTTGACGACATCGTATGGCGCGACAGTCTCGGATATCGTTGATGTGTCTATTTTCCAGACACCTTTCTCAATGCGGTGGACTTTTGCGCCAAGGTCGCGCAACAATTGCGCCATTGTCCTGATGTCGGCCACATCAGGCACATTCAGGAATGTTATCGGCTCGGGGATGAGGATTGTGGCTGCAAATAAAGGAAGAGCGGCGTTCTTTGCGCCGCTCACCCTCACTGTGCCACGCAGCTTGTGTCCACCTTCAATGACGAACTTGTCCACTATCTGGCGACCTTTTTAATTCTGTGTCTTCTGCCCCTTGTGAAATAGTCCTGGAAGGACTTTTCAGGGAACCCAACGAGCTCAAGGATAGCCATATCGGCTCCATCACCGCGTCTCGGCTGAAGCCTGTAAATCCTTGTATAGCCGCCATTTCTGTCATTGAAGACGGCGGGAAATTCGTCAAAAAGCCAGTTTGTTACGGTCCTGTCAACGAGAAACTTACGAGCAAGCCTTCTAAGCGCCACTTTGCGCTCAGGCTGTTCCTGTTTGGACGCCTTGAGTGCAAGCGAGATCATGCGCTCAGCTACCTGACGCGTGGCTTTCGCCTTTGCAAGCGTCGTCTTAATCCTGCCCGTTGTGAGCAATGAGATGACCTGATTTCTAAGCAACGATAATCTAT
>JALVZN010000078.1 GCA_027037615.1 Caldifarciminota bacterium
GCACTTTAACGAGAGCCGGGAATCGCTCTCCTTCTTTCGGCGGCCGAACCAGTCCGCCGACGGCGTCACCAACCCGCATCGCAAACTTTTTTATCTGCGATGGAGACACATACACATCCTCGGATGAGGGCTGATAGTTGTGTTCAGGGAACCTCAGGAAGCCAAACCCATCCGGTAAAATTTGCAGGATCCCCTCGCGGTATGTGAGCCCATCGCTTTGTGCCTGACTTTCAATTATCTTTCTGATAAGCTCCTCCTTTCTGTAAGATGAGTAGTTTGGTATGCCAAGCTCTTTCGCCATCTCGTATAGCTCAGCGATTTTCTTTGCCCTCAGTTCGTTGATGTCCATATTTTTTCGACCTCCTACCGCCTGGTTGTGTTTTACCAGAGTTCTCAAAGCTCCTCCAGAAATTTTTTGTTTTGTTCGATCGCTGTGCCAACAACGACATATCTGGCACCAGCATCGAAAGCAGCCTTTATGGAATCTCTATCTCTCAGGCCTCCGCCAACGATAACAGGTATTTCGACGGAGTTGACCACTTCGGTTATGAGCTCAGGCGGAACGGGCAGTTTTGCGCCCGAACCCGCTTCAAGGTAAATCAATTGGAAACCCAGAAGTTCAGCTGCCATTGCGTGCGCAACCGCAATGTCATGCTTGTCTCTCGGTATAGGCATGGTGTTAGTGATAAATTCGACCGATGGCAATCCACCGGATTCGATCAGCATGTAAGCTGTCGGTATGGCGTCAAGCCTAAAATGTCTGACAAGGGGCGCCATCCTGACCTGCTCGCCGATGAGGAGTTCAGAATTGCGACCGCTCACCAGAGACAGGAAAAGGATGCCATCCGCATGCCCTGACACCTGATTGACGCCTCCCGGAAAGAGTACAACGGGCAACCTTGAGTTCTCCTTGACAGCCTCCACGAACGCATCAAAATCGTGGGAAAGGAGCAGACTTGTGCCTATCAGCAGCGCTTTGACCGTTTCCATATCCGAAAGTCTCCTCACAAGATCAGGGAGTTCGTCTCTCGCAACTCGATCGGGATCCAGAAGGACCCAGATGCCCCTCTCGGCGTTATCGGAAAATAATCTTCTGTACAATTGAGAGTATCCCATTTTGGACCTTCCCTTTCAAAATCCTGCGAAACCTGCTATCAAACAAAAGCATCCTTGCCACATTGAATGGGCCAAAATTGAATTCCGTTTTGCCACTTGCGTGGTCTTCAACGATGTCAAGAAAGGTGTTCCAATCTCTATTATCCATCTTTTCAAAAACTTCTACGGCGAGCTCTTCGAGTTGAAACCTTTTCCTGAACTCCGAGTTGACGGACTTCTCATAATCCCGGGACACCGATTTTCTATCCCGCAATACCCCATAGTAAAACTTACTGATGGAGTTGGCGGCCATTTGAGCTGACCTCACCGCGCCCCATATCCCGGCATAGGATAACGGTTCCACAAACCCTCCAGCATCGCCGACGAAGAGAACGCCATCAAGCGCAACCGAACCGCGCAATCCATGAGGAATGGCCTTCCTCCCATAGGACAGAACGCTGACATCATGAAAATTCTGCATCATCGTATCGAATTTAGCTGTAACATCTTCGGGATCTTTGCCGACGACGCCTAAATTTGCATATCCGTTGCCTTTGGAAAAGATCCAGCCATAACCTCCCGCAAACTCACTGCCGACAAAGAACCTGATTTCGCCGTCAGGCACGGCGTTGCTGTGAATCAAGCTGTTAATCCCGTAAACTCCATGAAGTTTCTGGAAACCGAGCGCATTGGCCACACTTGAGGCCATGCCGTCAGCTGCAATAACGAAGTCGCTTTTTATGGTTACCTCCTTACCCCTATGCAAAGCTTTTACACGAAAACCACCATTAGCTTCCCTGTCGAGCCCGACAAACCGCGTGTTTGAGAACCCTTTACCTCCACCGTGAACAATGCGATCTATCAGCCATCTGATAACTTCACTTTTATGGATGATAAACCCAACATCTACCACATTGAAAGAGATTTTTTTGCCTTTGTTAACGATCGAAATGGTTTTGATCTCCTGAGACAGGAGGTTTGGGCGACCTGAAATCCCCAGTTCCTCAACGACCCATTTCTGCACAGCCTCTCCACAGACCACAAAATTGCCAAATGCTCTGTCTTTGTCTATAACGGCAACAGATATTCCTTGACCTGTCAAACTGTCAGCTGCAACCAAACCCGCTATGCCGCCGCCAACAACCACAACATGGAATGTAAGATTGGCATTCACAATGACCCCTTGTTTTCAGGAACGGCCAAATGCGGGAAGTGGTTAAATGTTAAAAGGAAGGAGTGGATGATGTCAAGTAAACGGGGGGCTATTTGCCGTTTTGTTTGTGATCGAGATTCTTTTTAAAATTTTAAAACCCCCTGTTGGGGCACTTAACAGGAGTCCACTCAACAGGAGGTAAAAAATAAATATCTCGATCCTTTTCGATGCAGAAATTAAAAGACCAATCTGCCCACATTGCAAGACCATGACAGCACCCCGAACACAGTTTTGAAGCGGGGCATGGAACCGTCTAAAAATGGGGAATTTGCTTTATAATCAAGCCAATTTCAGGAGGCAAATTCGTGAGGGCCATTGTGGTGCACGGAGGCTTCGGCGAGTTAAACGAGGCGCGAATTGAGGGGCTCAGGACATCTGTCGAGACTGGATTTTCAATCCTGATGCAGGGAGGAAGCGCACTCGACGCATGTGAAAAAGCGGTCAATGTGCTCGAAGATGCCCCTGTTTTCAACGCCGGGACGGGCTCAGCCCTCACTCTGGACGGTCAATGCGCTATGGATGCGGCCATCATGAAAGGCTCCACCTTCGACATCGGAGCCGTTGCGGATGTCAGGAATGTGAAAAATCCGATCAGCCTCGCACGCAAAGTGATGGATGAGAGCGATCATGTCCTGCTCGTCGGGAAAGGCGCTGAGGAATTCGCAAGGATAATGGGGTTCCCGAAATACGACCCTGTGACTAAAGCCCAGCGTCAGAAATGGCGCCATCTGCGCGAAAAACTGGCGCAGAGCGGCCAGATCAAGCACTGGAAGAAATTATCACGCCTGCTTCGTTCGCATCCCGAGCTGTTGCACGGCACAGTCGGATGTGTGGCGCTCGACGGCAGCGGCGAGATCGTGGCAGGGACATCCACAGGCGGCGTTTTCCTAAAACTTTTCGGGCGGGTCGGCGATACCCCTATCCCCGGCGCGGGCACCTATGCCACAAAATACGGCGGCGCTTCCGCACTCGGTATTGGCGAGGGCATCATGAAGACGCTCCTGACAAAGACCGTCGTCGATCTTATGAGAGACGGCATATCCGCTCAGAAAGCGGCGGAGGCGGGCATAGACTTGATTGATAACACGGTCAAACTGGCGGCCGGTGTCATCGCCATTGACATGAAAGGAAACATTGGATTTGCCCACAATTACGAAAACATGCTTGTGGCATTCCAAACTGAAGACATGAACGACTTAAAAATTGCAGGAGAAGAGGGTTATTCAAAATGATTGACAGCTTTTACATCGATGAAGTCATAAAAGAGGCGGTCAGCCGTGTCATCGACATACACGAATGGGGCAAAATGGACGACAACGGCCCATGGATTTTCATAGGCCGGTTTCAGGGAAACCCTGAGGACGGGATAGAGCTGTTGCAGGAAATTTTTGAACCGCTCAAGTTCGTCGTTGCGGTCAGAGAGGATCCAAACGGGTTCTATCGGGTCATAATCTCGAAAGCACCGCCTGTGCCGGCGCAAAAAATCTGGGTCAATGTGCTCCTGTTCATCTTGACACTTATCTCAACATTTTTCGTCGGCTCGGTCATGGTTCTGGCGAGGATGCCCCGAAACCTGCCGGAGTTTCTGCTCGGCTACAAGTTCTCAATTCCGCTCCTCCTGATTCTCGGCATCCACGAATTCGGTCATTACTACATGGCACGGAAGCACAAAGTTGCATCCACACTCCCCTACTTCATCCCGTTCCCGTTCAACATGGTCGGCACACTGGGCGCCTTCATAAAGCTGCAATCGCCGATACCCTCTCGCAAAGCACTGCTGGACATCGGCGTCGCCGGCCCGATAGCCGGATTTGTGGTCTCCATACCGATCGCTATCATCGGACTCATGCACTCGCATGTAATCCCGATCAGCCACATCCCGCAGTATGCGTCTCCACTTGAGTTCGGCGAACCGCTCATCTTCATGCTCATAAGGCTCCTGGTGATGGGGGCGTCAACATTCAGTGGTGACTACGCAGTCATGCTCACTCCCACCGCATTTGCGGCATGGGTCGGCTTTTTCGTCACATCGTTGAACCTGTTGCCTGTTGGACAACTGGACGGCGGGCACATACTCTACGCCGTTTTCGGAAAGGCACACAAAAGGATCTCACAGGTCGTTATTTTTATCCTGATACTTCTCGGAGCGTTCTGGCTCGGCTGGCTGCTCTGGGCAGCACTTTTGATCATTATCGGCATCTCACATCCCGCACCGCTCAACGAGGTCTCAAAGCTGGACAGGAAACGGAAATGGATCGCTCTGCTGGCGCTTCTTATATTCCTGCTCACATTTGTGCCCGCACCGCTAAAAATGAATTGATTTTCGGAGGCATTTATGAAGAAAAAACACTCCGAAGCCGCCGAATTGGCCGCTAAACTCCATCCCTTTTACAGGGGGAAAGTCCAGATTGCGCCAAAGGTGCCAGTCAACTCGGTGAAGGATTTTTCCGTGTGGTATACGCCGGGCGTCGCAGAGCCATGTCGCATCATCGAAAACGATCCGAACATGTCGTTTGAGCACACCAACCGCGCCAACACGATAGCGGTGATCTCAGACGGCACAAGGGTTCTCGGACTTGGTGACATCGGGCCTCTGGCAGCGATGCCCGTCATGGAAGGCAAAGCTCTGTTGTTCAAGGTGCTCGGTGGAGTGGACGCTGTGCCACTTTGCATAGACGAAAAGGATCCTGACAGGTTCATCGATATCGTCAAAGCGCTTGAGCCATCTTTCGGCGGCATAAACCTCGAGGACATCGCACAACCCAAATGTTTTTACATCCTTGATCGGCTGCGCAGGGAGATGGAAATCCCTGTCTGGCACGATGATCAACAGGGCACAGCCGCAGTCACAGTGGCAGGCATGATAAACGCCGCACGACTCGTCGGCAAGCCGTTGAACGAGATGAAGATCGTCATGCTCGGAGCGGGAGCGGCATCGACGGCAACCCTCAGGATTTTGATCATGGCCGGCGTTGACCCCGGAAAAGTCATCGTGGTCGATTACGATGGCATCGTCAGCGGCACAGCGGATGAACTGAAAGAGCGATATCCGTTCACCCACCAGCTCCTTGCATCGACAAACGGGGAAAAGGTCAGGGGAGGGCTTGAGACAGCCCTGCGCAATGCGGATGCGGTGATAGCTTACACGGCGCAGCCCGGCCTCCTGAAACCAGAACACATAAGGCTTATGGCATCCGACCCGATAGTGTTTGCGGGCTCAAACCCGGTGCCGGAGATATGGCCTGAGGACGCAAAGGCGGCTGGCGCAAGGGTCGTTGCGACAGGGAGATCCGATTTCCCGAACCAGATAAACAATTCGCTCGGTTTCCCCGGCATATTTCGTGGAGCGCTCGATGTCAGGGCGAGAACCATAACCGATGAGATGTGCCTCGAAGCGGCGAAAGCGCTTGCAGATTACGCATACAACAAAGGGATCGACGAAAATCACATCGTCCCTTCGATGGACGATCGCGAGGTGTTCATCGAAGAGGCCGTCAGGGTGGCACTCAAAGCCATAGAACAGGGCGTCGCACGGCTGACCGCAACTGAGAAGGAGCTCAGGCTGATGGCTACCGAAAGGATCACATACGCATGGAAATTGATTGAAACGATGATGGAGTCGGGGCTTATCCCTCCAATGGAGGAAGCTGGGCGATGAGGAAGCTGGGCATTGCACTCATGCTGCTCGTCTCCAGCTGCGGCTACAAGGCACCGCCGCCCGGAAAGCCTGAGCTTGAAGGCCCGAAAATAACCATAGTCGAGCCGCACGAAGCGGACACGGTCAAAGACACCGCTTGCGTCGTTTTCAAGGCGCACGACCCATCGAAAACTGCTCGTGCAGCCCTTTTTGTGGATGGCACATCGGTTAGCGAGCTGAAAATCGCAAAACCTGACACCACGGTCGTCGGGACGCTGTGTTTCAACTCAGCGGAATACTATGACGGCATCAGGAAAATCCATGTTGTGGCTTACGATACATGGGACAACAGGGGCGAATCGGGCAGAATCACAGTTTACTCTTTAAACGGGAAAGTAGCGGAAGGTGGCGGCCGCGACACCACAAAAGGCCCGACACCTGTCCATCACAGGTAAAATTTTCAAGGCAATTAAGCTCATCAACGACAAAAGGAGGGTGTTACATGGATTATTTCCTCACAGAAGAGCAACAGGAACTGAAAAAACTTGTCCGCAGGTTTGCGGAGGAGCGTGTAAGGCCGAGGTGGAAAGAGCTGGACGAGGCTCACGAATTCCCGCGTGACCTGATCGAAGAGATGGCGCAGCTCGACCTTTTCAGGATATTCGTGCCGGAGGAGTATGACGGGTTTGGTTCATCCGTTATGAACATAGCCATTGTGGTTGAAGAGCTCGCCCGTGTTGAGCCGGGGCTGGCCGTTTCTTTTGCCGCAGTCGGGCTGGGAACCATCCCAATCGTGCTTTACGGGAGCGACGAGTTGAAAGAGAAGTATCTGCCGCGCATAGCGAACGGCGAGCTGATAGCGGCATTCGCACTGACTGAACCCAACGCCGGCTCCGATGCAGGCAACATCCAGACAAAAGCGCTGAAAGACGGCGACCATTATGTGCTCAACGGCACCAAAATCTTCATCACGAACGGCGGCGAGGCCGACATCTACACGGTGATAGCCTCGACCCGTCCGGACAGGGGCATGCGCGGGCTGTCGGCCATACTCGTTGAGAAAGGCGCACCGGGTTTCAAATTCGGCAAAAAAGAGGACACGATGGGCATCAGGGCGTCGGTGCAGCGCGAGCTCATCTTCGAGGATGTCCGCGTCCCGACCAGCAACCTCATCGGGCGTGAGGGCATGGGTTTCAAAATCGCAATGGATACGCTCGATCACTCAAGGCCCGGCGTCGCGGCTCAGGCTGTCGGCATAGCGCAGGGCGCCATGGAAGAGGCCGTGAAATACGCCCACCAGAGGGTTCAATTCGGTCAGGCCATAATCAACTTTCAGGCAATCCAGATGATGATCGCCGACATGGCAACCCAGATCGAGGCGGCAAGGTCGCTCGTCTATTCCGTCGCCAGATACATAGACTCAGGTGCGAAAAGGTATTCGGAATACTCGGCAATGGCCAAACTGTTCGCATCCGATGTCGCAATGAAGGTGACGACCGATGCGGTGCAGGTGATGGGCGGCTACGGCTACATGAAGGAATATCCCGTCGAAAAGTTCATGCGCGACGCAAAGATAACCCAGATTTACGAGGGGACAAACCAGATTCAGAGGCTGGTCATTGCGCGTGAAATCGCCAAAAAATACCGCTGAGGTGTTGGCATGGCTTACCTTTTAACCGTTTCAGGCCTGAGAGGGGTCGTTGGAACGGATTTGACACCGAGCGTGGCCCTCGAATACGGGGCATCGCTGGTCGAGCTGTTCGGCGCCGACCGCATCTACATCGTGGGCAGGGATACTCGGCCGCACGGCCCTACATTCATGGACGCCGTGAAGTCCGGCATCACAGGCGCAGGCGGCCATGTGGTGGACACCGGGATCGTCCCCACCCCTACCCTCCTCTTCAATGTCCGCAACTGGAACGACGATGTCGGCGGAGGGATCGTCATCACCGCAAGCCACAACCCCGTCGAATGGAATGCGCTCAAGTTCGTCCGACCGGATGGCGTCTTCCTGTTTCAGGACGATGTAAACCAGCTTAAGGAGATATTTGAACGCCGCTCGTGGACATGGCAGACATGGCAAAGTGTGGGGAAAATCGAGCTTTACGGCGGCGCAATCGACGACCACATCGATGCAATAATCGAATCAGGATATGTGGATGTCGAAAAGATAGCGAAAATGGCTCCAATGGTTGCGATAGATGCGGTGAACGGTGCCAACTGGTTCGCACTGCCCGAACTGGTGCGACGGCTTGGCGGCAATCCCATAATGCTCAATTGCGAGCCGACGGGCCTGTTCCCACATGTGCCTGAGCCCAAGAAGGAACACCTCAAGGAGCTCGACGCCATACTGAAAAGCGGAGTTGCCGAGCTGGGGCTTGCCTCCGATCCGGACGGCGACAGGCTGCTCATCGGCCTGAAAGGGCATGGCCTCCTGACGGAAGAACACACGATAGCCATCGCCACATGGGCCATCCTTGAGCGGAAAAAGGGGCCGGTTGTCGTCAACCTGTCAACATCCATGATGGTCGAGGATGTGGCAAACAGGTTTGGCGTCCCGGTCTTCAGGACGAAGGTGGGGGAAGCGAATGTCGTCGCGGGGGTTTTCGAGCACAATGCCGTCATAGGCGGAGAAGGAAACGGCGGCGTCATCCTGCCGGATGTCAATCCGACGCGCGACAGCCTCGTGGGAACCGCTTTGATACTCGACCTTGCCGCAAAGGGCAGGTTGAACGAGGTCGTCGAACAGCTACCGACCTACACCATGCTGAAATCCAAATTCAGGCGCGCCGACGGGTTCGACCCCGAAAAGGTGCTCGATATGTTCCCACAGGCGACGGAAACGAGCACGATCGACGGAGCCTATGTGCGGCTCGATCGTGCATGGATTCACATGCGGCCGTCAAACACTGAGCCCGTGATTCGCATCTATGTCGAGGCCGATAGCGAAATCAGGGCAAGAGAGTTGCTTGATCAGGCACATCAGGCCCTGCTCAAGCTCGGAGCAATTGTCGAATGACAAATCGCTTAGCTTCAAGCAATTGAAAGATATGCTTATTCGGATTTATAATTTGTCACAGAAAAGGAGGACATTTAGATGAGTGAAAAGAGATTGAGGGTGATTTTTTTCTCGCTCGTTAGCATCTTCACATGGTTGATGTATTTCAAGACGACGGCTCCAACAGTGGTGTTCTGGGATGTCGGTGAATTTCTGGCCACAAGTTACATACTCGGCATCCCGCATCCGCCCGGAACGCCGCTGTATGTCATCCTGGGCAAATTCATGACCCTTTTGCCCCTGCCAATGTCTTCTTTGTTCAAACTTTTATCGGGTGGCGACCCTGTCGAGCCGGTTTTGAGGATAACTCTTATCTCGATAACCTCTGGCGCTCTCACCGCCGGGTTTATCTACCTGATAACCCTGAAAACGATCGACAAATGGGCCGAATTCAAGGCCAACAAAGGCAGTATCCCTAAGCTCTTGCCGCATCTTGCAGCGATCACAGGCGCACTGCTCGGCGCATTTGCGAGAACAGTCTGGATGAACTCCATCGAGGCAGAGACCTACACGCCTTCGGTTTTCACAATAGCGCTCGCCGTCTGGGTAACACTCAACTGGTGGGAAAACATCAAGGATCCAAAATCGATACGCTATATCCTGTTTGCGCTTTATGTGGTCTTCCTCTCGTCTGGCATTCACCTGATGGCATTGATCATCATGCCCGTGATCTTCGTGTTCGTGCTCGTCATGCATCCAAAACTCGTGCTCGACTGGGAGTTTATGGCGGTGACGGCCGCAATGTTCCTGATGATCGCACTCATGGAGCTGACCTACAAGCCGCTTGCCGGTGAGAAGATCGGCGGCGCAGTCGTGCTCGCATTTATCTCGGCCGCTGCGCTGATTGGATATTTCATGTTGAAGGTCAAGGATTATGCGAAAACTTCAAACCTCATCTATCTCATCCTGCTCATACTCGGCGCACTCATGCTGCTCTACGGCATGGCGACGGCGAAAAGCCTGCCCAAGAACCCGTCTGTGGGCGTGACGCTCGTTATCGGCACATTCCTGATGATTTTCAGCGTGTATGCCGCAACAGGACTTTACAAAAACTGGAAAGGGTTTGCGCTGATACTCATCGTTATAGCGGTATCCGTCGAGGCGTTCATGATAGTGCGCTCAATTCACAACCCGTCGATCAACGAGGCGTGGCCTTCAAACTGGAAGGCGTTCATGGATGTCCTGTTGCGTAAGCAGTATGAGCCTGCAAAGGTGTTCCCGAGAAGAATAGCCCTGATAGACCAGATCAAGGT
>JALVZN010000079.1 GCA_027037615.1 Caldifarciminota bacterium
CCCTTTCCCTGTGCGCGGCAGCGACTTCCTTCGCCAGTCGGTTGACCTCATCCACCCTTTTGAGAAACTCCTTCGTTCGGGAATCCAGTTTCGGGTCATCAGACGCAATTTTCAGCGCAAGCGCTATCCGCTGACGCAGTTCTTTGCCTTTCTCCTTCAGCTCGTCCAGCCTGCCCGTTATGTTTTTCGCATCGGATGTCAGCCTGAGCATTTCCATCATAAACCTGTCGAACTCTTTGAGGCGCTTTTTGAGCTGTTTGAGCTCCCTTTTAACGGATTTGAGCTCGATTGAGTCCACTCTGACGGCAGGCGAGGGGTGGTGGACGGCGCCGCAGACCGGGCACGGCTTGCCTTCCTCAAGGGACTGGGCCAGAACAGCTGCCTGATCCTGAAGCTCAAGCTCCTTCTGGCGATTTTCTAACTCCTCAACCTTGTGCTCAAGCTGCTGCTTGCGTGCCTCAAGCTCCCTTTCAATCTCCGATGGATCATCGGGCGGCGCATCACCGAAGAATTCAGCCCATTGCATGGCAAGGACTTTCATGGCTTCTTCCAGTTTCTGCCGCAGCTTCCTGAACTCGGCTCGACTTTCCTCAAGCCTGCGGTAATCCATTTCCACTTCCCTCTCAACGCCTTCGGCAACGGATTTTCTGAACTCATCGATGCGCTGTTGCCCCTCCCTGATGCGTTGGTCGAGCGTTTGAAGCTCTTTTTCGACAGGCGAGATGCTTGCATCCATCTCTTTCTGTCTCAATTCGATGCGCTCGATCTCGCCCTGCAATTTCCGAATTCTGGCGCCCAGCTCCCGAAATTCGCGCCTGTCGGCCTCCAGTTCTTTCATCATTGAGCTTGCGCTGCTGGCTTTTTCCCTGAGCCTCGAAATTTCCTCGATTTCCCTGCGAAATTGGGCCTCAAATTGGGTGAACTGTGACCTCGCCTTCTCCAGCTCGTCGAGTTTGGCCTTGCGCTTAGCCTCAAGTTCGCTCAGCTCCCGCTCCAGCTTTGGCAGCTCCTCAGAAAGCGATTTGAACCTTGCAAACACATTTTCAAGGTGTGCGATCTCGTTTGCGGTCTTAAGCTCTTTCCTCAGGCGGTCGATTTCATCCTTTTTGACAAGGTGCGCTTTCAGCCGTTCCGTGGCCTGACGGAGGCGCTCCTGAAGCTGCGTTATGCGTGCGAACTGCTCCCTTTTCTTCTCAAGCTCATTCAGTCCGCGCTCAAGTATCTCGATAAGCCTTTGAAGTGCAGCATATTGGTCCTTGAGAGCTCGGAGCGCTGTCGGGGTCGCATCGGCCTTTGACTCAAGCATTCTCTTGATGGATTCGAGCTTAGCGTTGAGCTCAATCCTTGCGTCTCTGACGGTTTCCCAGAGCGGCTGGCCGTAAAGCTCGAGGTTGAAGATGCGTTCGAGCATCTCCGCCCGCTTGCTGCCCTGAAGCTCCAGAAAACTGGCGAATTTGCCCTGCGGCAGGATGACAACCCTCGTAAAATCGTTGAACGACAGGCCTCCAAGCCTGCGATGGACGAATTCTCTGACCTCTTTCTGCTTTTCTGCTTTGGGAATCCATTGCCCGCCCGTCCATCTGTATGCCGTGACGCGCGCGTTTTTCCCATCATAGGTGCGTCTTATGCGATACCGTTCTGAGCCGACCTCGAAGATGAACTCGACATCGATCTTGCCGACCTTCGGGTTGACGGCATCGTGGATGTTGTTTCCCAGCCTCTCTATTCGGCCGTAGAGTGCGAAAGTGATTGCGTCCAATATGGTTGACTTGCCATGTCCAGTCTTTCCGAGTATGCCGAAGATGCCGTTTTTTATGGCCCGTTCAAAATCGACATCTGCGGGCTGGATGTAGCTGTGGAGTCCAGAGAATTTCAGGCGTATCGGTCTCATCGTGGTAAAATTTTAAGGCAAAAGATAAGGGCCGCCCGAAGGGCGGCCCGAAAAAGCTCGATTGCGTGGTATCACCTACTTCTCAGGAGGTTTTATGCCTTCAAAGATGGAGTAAACGGCCGGTATAACGAAGAGGGTCAACAGCGTCGAGAAGAACAGGCCACCGATAACCGCTATGGCCATGGGCGCCCTCATCTCGGCCCCTTCGCTGTGTGAGATTGCCATCGGGAGCATGCCGAAGATCGTGGTTATCGCTGTGATTAATATCGGACGGAGCCTGCGGCTCGCACCTCGAATGACGGCGTCGAACGCATCGACCCCGCGATCGCGCAGGGTTTTTATGTAGTCGATCATCACGATCGCATTGTTGACGACGATGCCTGAGAGTATCAGCACGCCGACGAGCGACGGCACCGAGATCGGCACTCTGGTCAGGAACAGCATCAGGATGACGCCTATCAGCGCGAACGGGACCGTGAACATGACGATTAACGGGTCGCGGAATGACTCGAACAGCGCCGCCATCACCATGTAAACCAGCACGATAGCGGCCAGAAGTGCAAATCCCATCGATTTGAGCATGTCCTTGATCTGCTCGAATTCGCCGCCATACTCGATGGTGTATCCCGTCGGCAACATCATCTGAGACAGCTCTTTCTCGACATCGCGCATGACCTGACCGATGCTCCTGCCCTTCACATCGCCCAGAATTTCGATCATACGGGACTGCTTTTCCCTCTCAATCTTGACCGGCCCCTTTGCAAATTCGACCCTTGCGACCTGATTTAGCGTTATGAATGTCCCCATCGGGGTTTTGATGGGCAGCCTTTTGATCTCATTGATGTCATCGACATCCGATTTCGGGAACCTGACGATAATGTCGATGTCCTCACCCTTATGCTTGATCCATGTGGCGAACTGGCCTTTGACTGCGGCCTGAACCTGAGACTCTATCATTGCGGGTATAAGTCCGTAGTGCGCAGCAAGATCCTTGTCTATGTGAATCTGGATTTGCGGTTTGGTCTCCTCAAGTGAGAGGTGGATATTGTAAGCGCCCTTAACCTTTGCGACTTTATCGCTTATGACAGTTGCAAGTCCTTTCAGCGTATTGAGATCGTTGCCGTAGATCTTCACATCGATCGGGCTCTTACCGCCGGTGTAGGCCATTGAGAAGAAGTCCACGCGCTCGACATTGGCGCCTTTGAACTGCGGGAGCTCAGCCATGACATCCTTGATGACCTGATACGATTTGCGTTTTCGCTCCTTGCTCTCCTTGA
>JALVZN010000080.1 GCA_027037615.1 Caldifarciminota bacterium
ACTTTGGCCACTTCGTCAGCCGGCACGCCTATGTCCTGACCGGCGGATGTGGAATAAGTTTTCCCATCAAGCTGCTTAACCTTATCAACTGCGTTATCGACCTTTTGAGAGACAGCCGTGCCTTCAGGCGCAGGTTTCTGGTAAAATCCCTTGGAAGACCCGATTGTGCCGTTCACATAGAGAGCATTCGATGTGGCAAACGAGTTGGTGTCTATGAACACATGCCCTTTGCCGTCCCAGTTGAATACCGCCACACTGTCGGAGTCAGCCTGTGCGTGATAGCCGAATGCGAAAGAGAATTTTCCATTAGCCTGATTATACATACCTCCAGGCACCGAGGCGTAATCCCCGCTTGCCCTGTTGGTGTAGCCGCCAGCGATAACCGATTTTGAGCCAGAAGCGCGGTTGTAATATCCGCCTCCTACGAACGACTTATCACCTGATGCCTCGTTATACATGCCGCTTCCGACAAAGGAGTAATTTCCGGACACAAGGTTGTCATAACCTGCACCTATGAATGAGCCGGAAGATGTGACAGTGTCTTTCGCACCTGTCACAATTGCCGAATGAGTTTCGGTTATAGCATTTTGGCTGCCGCTTCCTATGAAAGAATGTCCTGCTTCGATCCTGTTGCTATCACCTGTGGCGATAAAGGAAAAACTATCCGCCATAAATATGGTATCTCCGTAGCCGGTAATTATCGCCGAGTTGTTTCCCAAGATGTAATTGATGGTACCGCTGCCTATAAAGCTGTTATAAGAGGCTTCGATGTAGTTGGAAGTCCCTGAGCCGATGAAGGAGTTGCTTGAAGGACTTACTGACATGTATGAAGAGATTATCCCGTTCCACTCGCCTCCAACAATCACATTCCCATGGCCATACATTCCGCTTAATTCGTTACTCGATATGATGTTATTGTAGCCACCGCCTATAAAAGATGAGGTGTCATAAATGATGCGGTTGTTGAGACCGCCAGCTATCGCGGAGTAATTGCTATGGTCAAGCGTATCATAACTGCCAGCGAAAATGCCACCGTAGTTTGAATACTGAATGAGGTTTGATAGCCCATTTCCGATCACAGAGTTAAGCGTGAAAAACATGCTGTTCTGACTGCCTCCACCGATGAAACTGAACGACGAGGTGTAGATGTAATTGTCGGAGCCACCAGCTATTGTTATCAAATTGCCTGATATCTGGTTGTTAACTCCTGAGACGACGGAGGAGGCATTACCTCTGGCCGAGTTGCTATATCCGCTCAAAACAGCGGCGTATTTGTAGTTCACGCCATCGGCGCCTGTTACAGATTTGAAGCCGAGATTGACATGTGTCCACGCCGAATCTCCATAGAGCGTGTCTCCTGTATCGAGGGCCAAGCCGTATTGATCAACGGGGAACATGATATTTCCGATTGTGCGCCAAGGGCTTGGGGTATAGTTGGCTATTGAGTCAGCCATGCTGGCGTATGATGCGGTATCGGCATAGATGGCGAATATGGATTGGCCGGCGTATTGGGAGGTGTCAGCGTAAACCGTGTGATGTGCTTCTACGGCCGTGTCTGAGTTCACCGAGTGAGAAGCAGCGGCGGCGTAGTTGGCTGTATCCGCAGTTGTCGCAAACACCGAAAGGGTTGCAGTATCCGAATTGAAAGCACGGTGAGAGTAATATGCCGTGTCGGAAGTTACAGCATGACCGGCATTTGACGCATAACCCGCAGTGTTGGCATGAGTGGCATGGTCGACATTTCCAGCGTTCGAGGCGAAGCCAGCTGTGTCGGAAGCGACAGCATGACCAGCATTTGCCGCATAGCTTGCAGTGTCGGCCTGAGTAGCATGGTCGACATTAGCAGCGTTTGAGGCATATCCAGCCGTGTCAGAAGTTACAGCATGGCCAGCGTTTGCTGCATAGTTAGCAGTGTCCGCCTGAGTTGCATGCCCGACATTGGCAGCGTTTGAGGCATATCCAGCCGTGTCAGAAGTTACAGCATGGCCAGCGTTTGCTGCATAGTTAGCAGTGTCCGCCTGAGTTGCATGCCCGACATTGGCAGCGTTCGATGCATATCCAGCGGTGTCGGCAGTTACAGCATGGCCAGCGTTTGAGGCATAGTTAGCAGTGTCCGCCTGAGTTGCATGCCCGACATTGGCAGCGTTTGAGGCATATCCAGCGGTGTCGGCAGTTACAGCATGGCCAGCGTTTGCTGCATAGTTAGCAGTGTCCGCCTGAGTCGCATGCCCGACATTGGCAGCGTTCGATGCATATCCAGCGGTGTCGGCAGTTACAGCATGGCCAGCGTTTGAGGCATAGTTCGCGGTATCGGCCTGAGTTGCATGCTCGACATGGGCTGCGTTTGAGGCATATCCAGCCGTGTCAGAAGTGACGGCGTGACCAGCATTTGATGCATAGCTTGCGGTATCCGCCTGAGTTGCATGGTCGACATTAGCAGCGTTTGAGGCGAAGCCAGCTGTATCGGCAGCGACAGCATGACCAGCATTTGCCGCATAGCTTGCAGTGTCGGCCTGAGTTGCATGGTCGGCGTTCGTAGCGTTGCTCGCATATCCGCTGTTGATGCTATATTCCGCTGTGTCACTCCAGATGGCCCTGAAACTGTATCCAACACTTACAAGTTTCTGACGAGGTGAAAGCACGGTGTTTTCAACCTCTATCTGGAGCCACTTCGGTGACCCATCAAATAGATTGGCGGGGATGGGGTTGTTTCCCCCAAGCAAAACATTAAAAACCCCGTTTTCAACAGGCACATAAATGCGGTTACTTGTCCAGAGCATATTTCCACCAGATGAGGCATCATAAATCGAAAACACCATTTCGAGAGTGTCGTTTACAGGGTTGTTGTTCGATGTGAGGTATCCCTGGTAGTTGATGGTGTGGGGAACTACTTTGGCTCCTTCGTCGATGGGAGCTAACCTGAGTGCAACCGATGGTTGCACAGCTATCGCTATGGCTACAAGCATACCTATCATATCTGATCCCTCCAAAGGTATTGAGTTGCTGCACAACAAGAACCCCTTTCCAAAACTGGACATTTTAACTGAAAATAACTTCAAATATCAAATTAACGGCGGCTATTTGCCGTTTTGTTTGTGATCGAAATTCTTTTTAAAATTTACCCCCCCCCTGTTGGGGCACTTAACAGTAGCCTATCCAACAGGAGGGGAAAATGAACATCACAATCTCTTTCAATGCAAAAATTAAAAGACCAATCTGCCCACATTGCAAGACCATGATGCATATCCACAGACATCTCCTTGAAACTAAATGCCTTGTTGCGTTTGTGAATGATCATATAGCTTGCCTAATGGCGGTGGAGTAAGATTTATATAGAGACGATTTATAGGTTACATTTTATTGGGAACGCGACAGTTATGTTCGGCACCACAAAGTAAACGGCATATAGCCAACGGCCGCTTGACAGAAAACAAAATCTTTGATTATAATTTGGCCGCTTTATTTGAGCGGGAGTAGCTCAGTGGTAGAGCACTACCTTGCCAAGGTAGGGGTCGCGGGTTCAAATCCCGTCTCCCGCTCTTTTTATTTTTGCCCTTATCGGAGCCCACTATGAAGAAGAAATCCCATCAAAAAAACAGACAATTGGACTTCAGGCCTTTGAAAACCTACGCTGTTATCACTCTCGGAGTTATACTGGTAGCTTGGGGACTTGACCTTTTCCTCGTTCCCAACAGGATAGCCGCTGGTGGCGTAAGCGGGCTTGCAACCATATTGCATTATCTTCTTCATGTTCCGGTAGGCGCCACGATGCTGGTTCTGAATGCATTGCTATTTTTGATAGCGGTCAGGATACTGGGGCTTGGATTTGGCATCAAAAGCTTCTATGCCACGGCGGCGCTGTCCGTTTTCGTTGACCTATTTTCAAGGTTTTTGCCCCCGAATGGTCTCACAAATGACCTTATGCTGGCCGTGCTGTTTGGAGACTTTCTTACAGGCACTGGTATGGCGCTGGTCTTTTCCACCGACGCATCCACAGGCGGCACTGACATAATCGCAATGATTCTCAAAAAACTGACGGATCTCGATGTGCCTAAAGGGCTTTTGCTAATAGATTTTACAATAACGCTCTTTGCGGCCGCGTCCTTTGGCATCACGATAGGCATGTATTCCCTTCTCGCCGTCATTGTGAACTCGTTCACAATCGATTCCGTATTGACAGGCGTTGCAATCTCAACTCAGGTCATCATAATCAGCATGCACGGTAAAAAGATAGCGCAACGAATCATAAAAGAAGTCAACCGCGGCGTCACATTTTTGAAGGGGCAGGGAGCATACAGCGGGAAGGACATCGATGTTGTCCTGACCGTGTTGAGAAGGCGGCGCGAGCTCGCAAGGGTGAAAAGCATCGTTCGGGAAGAGGACCCAAAAGCCTTCATGATGGTCTCTCATGTGCATGAAGTTTTCGGAGAAGGGTTTAAAAATATCGATTAGCGTCAGACCCTGAACAAGCTTTGATATTCGGGCACCATGTAAACGAAATCTCCGCCTATGGCCAGAGCCTGAACAGACAGATCTATCAGTTTCACGATAACGAAATCCGCGAAATAGCCTCTCTGAATTTTTCCTATCCCCGGCATAAACATGAGATCCTGAGCAGCTTCGGTGTAAAGCTTTATCCCCGTCTCCATGTCGATGCGCTCTCTGGGAATGGGATGCATCATTGCCGCTTTGATACCGAGCGCAGGCGATGGCGGCATAGCGTCAGACCCAAATGCAAATTTAACGCCCGCATCCATCAGCGATTTGATCGGGTTGTTCCTATACATCCGCTCTTTGCCAAGCCTTTTTTCATACATGCCTTTTGGGACGCCCCATCTGACCGCAAAGTTGGGCTGTATCGAGATTCTGATGTTGAGGCTGGCTGCACGCTCTATCTGCCCCTTGGTCGGGAACTCAAAGTGCTCAATTCTATGATGCAACATGTTTTTGTTCCCATCCGTGCCGTGAGATATGCCGTCTATCGCTGCCTCGATTGCACGGTCGCCGATCGCATGGATGATGACCTGGAGCCCCGCTTCTTCAGCGAGCCGAACGATACCAGCTATCCGCTTTGCGTCAAAAAACAGCTTGCCAAAATTCTCAGGGTCGTCGTTGTAGGGATCGAAAAATGCGGCAGTTCGAGCGCCGACTGAACCATCGGCAAACAGCTTTATGCCGCCAATTCGCAGATACGGATCGCCAAAACCGCTCTGAAGCCCAAGCCTTTTTATGGCATCGAAAAGCTCAAGGTAATACGAGAAATAGACCCTTATCTTCAGCTGCCTCTTCCGAAGCGCCTCCTGATACACCCGCATGAACTCCCATTTTCCGAATTCGCTAACTGTGCCTATGCCAAGCGACCAGAATTCCTTCTGGGCAGCTGACAGGGCGGCATGGAGCTCCTTATCCGTCGGCGGGAAGTAGTCAGAGATGTTAAGCGGCACAGCCTCTACGAGCAATCCGCCTCGCCTATCAACTCCGGGGGTCTCGATGGGTATCATCGAGAGGGCTTTGCTGTTTGCAACTCCAATGTGTCCGCAAATTCGTCTCAAAACCACGGGCCGGGCAGGGGCAACCTGATCCAGCTCCTGACGCGTCGGCGCCCTACCTTCAGGCCAGAAACTCTCGTCATACCCTTCAATGATAACAACTTCCGACAGATCGTAGTCCCTTGCTGCCTGCTCAACGATCTCAAGTGCGTCCTTGAGTGTCCTCGCTTTGTCCAGTTTGGGCCTTACAAGATGGAGGCCTCGGCCGATCATGTGTGTGTGAGTATCAACGAAAGCGGGCAGTAAGGCGTAACCGGGCCCGATGCTTATGTAGCTTCCAAATCCCGGAACCCTTTCTTTGGTAACGCTTGCGATCTTATCGCCGATGATTCTGATGGTGACATTCTCGTCAAATTTGCCGTCTATGAACGCCTTATGAGCGTAAATTATGTGCTGTTTCATGCCTCATCCTCGTCAGGTAGTTTTATTGATGGCACAAATTCATCGCCCTGTTCCCTGAAGTGAGAGATCATCTCTTTGAGTTCGCCCGCTATGTTTGGCGCCTGCTGTGGAGCCAACTGAAGGAGCTTATACCCTATTTCCCATGCAACGCCCCAAATCCCCATATCCCGACTGATCTTGTAAGCATCCAGCAAGGCATCGACCGCTTCCTTGATGTCACCGAATTTGCTCAGGACATACGCTTTCATCAACAGAATTTCAGGTGTGTAGATTCTGATCTCGTCCCTTTTCACAGCGGATATTGCGTTCTCTATGTCCTCTACTGCCTCCTTTTTGAGGTTTTTGATCGCATTTATGCCTGCCCTTGCGACGAGATACCTGACTTTCGCCTCGGCGATGGGAGAGTCGCCCATGCTGGCCTCAGCTTCTACCAATGATTTATCGGCATCGAGAAGTTCGTCGGCGCCGATATAAATATTCACAAGTGACGACAACGCAATCGATTTGACCTTCTTAACATTTGCAAGTTCAACCCGATTAAGGGCATCACGATACGCAAATATGGCCTCACTAAACCGTTTCAACCTGTAATAAAAGTCTCCACGCGAAAGCTTTATCAAAGGCAGATACTCTATGGAATACCTGAAGCCAAGCTTTTCTTCTGCCTTCTCGATCAGGTCAAGCGCTTCTTTAAATTCGCCTGTGTAGAGCCTGACGAGCGCAAGATGGCGCATAGCAAGGGCTTCATAGTGGTTCTTGCCGAGCTCGACCGCCATGTCAATGGCCATGCGCGCAAACTTTTCCGCCTCGGAAAGGTTGCCGAGCAGGAAATTGATTTCGGCAAGCTCGATGTGAGCAATTGTCACGGAGTCCCTGAGCCCGAGTTTTTCGGACTGCTGTATGACGGAGTTGAAGATCTCGATCGCCGATTTAAGTTCGCCTCTGTCCTTTTTGACCATGCCGAGGTTGTTTGATGCCACGATGCGCGCTCTGATGTCGCCGGCCTTTTGAGCCAGCTCAAATGCCTCTTCCAAAAACGCCTCAGCCTGTTCGACATCACCGATAGCTCTCAAAACTGAGCCGAGATTGTTGAGTGCGTGTATCTCACCGCGCAGATTGCCCACTGAACGGGCGATCTCAAGGGCTTCCTTGTAGTTTATCCTGGCTTTCGAGAGCTCTCCCCGCGCTCGCATCACGGCCCCTATGAACAACTTAACCTCGCTCAGCAGAGTTCTGTTTTCAAGTTCGAGCAAAATCCTCTCAGCTTTCATGAGCGATGAAATCGCATGGCCGTATTCCATCTGGATGAAATAGGTTTTACCTATGTTGATAAGCGTGGTGGCCTTGTTGATGTCCTCTCTGGAGAGTTCAAGGGCTTTGTAAAACGCATCAAGGGCATCGTTGAACTCGGACCTCGTAAGCTTGATGTTTCCAATCGCATTGTAGATCCTTGCATTGTCCGGAACAGCCTCAAGCGCTTCAGCCAAAACCTCTTCCGCCTTTTCGTATTCGCCAAGCCGTTCGAGCGCCTTTGCATACCCTTCAAAAAGTCGCGTGATGAAATCCTCGGAAAGCTCCATGCTGTTCTGCCTGAACAGCTCAACGCCCTTGCTGAAATAACTCTTTGCCTCGGCAAATCGGAAGTCGGACAGCGCTTTCTCGCCTGCTATTATCGCATAGACCAGCGTTTTACGGGCATCGCCCGCCTTTTCAAAGTGTGCAACCATGTCCTCAACCGCATCCCGTCGGCCGGCAAGATACTCGTTTTCAAGATATTGGGCTATAGCATTGTGGACGACATGACTTTTGTCGGGTTGTATCGAGTTGACGACCTCATCCCTGACCAACTCGTTTACAAATTCGTAATCGTAGCCGTAATTGACCCCACTCCTGATGATGTTTTCCGCAATTGCGTTTTCCAGCAGCTGGAGCAAAACATCATCGTCGAAGTCCTTGAATGTCGTTCTGATGAGGTCAAAGTCAAATGCGTAATCGAATGCAGCCGCCGTCTGGAGGATTCTGAGGGCCGTGGGATCCTGTGAAGCAATCTTGTTTTCCAGAAGTTCGTCAGGTGTTGATGGGAGAACCGATCCCTCGGGGCTATTCCAGCTAATTTTGCCGTTTGACGAAACTATGTGGCCGTTTTTGGCCATGAAAAGCACAAGTTCTGCAACATAAAACGGGTTGCCGCCCGTCTTTTCGGATATGAAATCCACAAGTTCCGAAGGGACCTCGTGGGTGTGATAGACTTTCAGCAGGTAGTCCATGATCTCACTGGAATTAAATGGCTTAAGCTCGATCCTGTGGAACTCAGCGGTTTGCTCCAATCGATCAAGTGCATCTTTCACCGCGGCGTTTTCAGGCTCTTGATTGACGCTCAAAACCAGACCGATCTTTGGCTTAAGGTTTTCAGCGATGTGAAGAATTACATCGAGGCTCGAACTGTCCAGGTAGTGCATGTCATCGACGACGAAAACGAGGCGTTTGTCATTTCGGTCGATGTAGTCAAGCAGTCTATCAACCCATTTGAGGATAGCGAACTTTTTGTCATCGGGCGAGAGCGGCATGTTTTCGGGGATAGGAAGCTCTCCGCCTGTTTCCTCGGCGATGGTTCTCTTTTCGGCAGACGGCAGCGAGCTCATGAACTTACCTATGCCTGAGAGCAACGGCTCAAAGTCGCGGCGATTGCGGGACGGCATCCCTCTGATCGGGATCAGATAAGCATCTTCGCTCTGGAGGCGGTCGATGAACTCATTTAGCAGCAGCGATTTGCCAAGCCCTATGCCTCCAGTCACAAGCTGGACACTGCCAGAGGCACGGCTTTGCATCTCGGACAAAATCGCTTCCCTCCCAGCGAAAACGGCAAGATACGGAGTCGCAGCCCGTTCAACCTCCACCTCAAAAACGCTGTCCCGCACAGTTTTCAGCATCTCAAGCGTTTTCCCGAATGTCCTGAGAAAATCCACAAGCTCCAGGGCGCCGTCGGATCTCATGACACCAGCTGAAAATCCCGTCCGATAGTCAGGGTAATCCTCAAAAACCACATCCTGTCCGAACTTAGACTGAGCGGTCTTAATCCTGTCGATTATCTCGTCGGTTGCGGGCTCAACCCAAAGTGCCATGAAAGTGTCCCGATCATGTCGTCCGAGTTTCGCCCCGCCCAGTTCCTTGACGAGATAGGCTTCAGCCTTTTGCAAAAACGCATCAGCGGCGTCCGAACCGTGTTTCTCCTCAAGCTCGAAGATGCCGTCAATCCTGAGCAATGCGAGCGAAAACCTGGCCTTCCTGTTGATGAGCTCGAAGATTTCCGAATGAAAATCGAGCCCTGTCGGCAGTCCTGTGTCAACCTGAGGCGGAATGAAGGACGAAACAAACAGTCCTTTAATCCCGTGATCCGCATACTTTACCTTTCTGAGAACCTCGATGTTGTGTATGATTTTGTCGATCGCGCTTGAATTTTCGATGTAGTTCCCGGCTTTCCTGAGAAAATCCTTCGCCTTTTTCAGGTTGCCGAGCGTGATGTGATGAGCCGCAAGCGCCATGTAATTCCTCGCAATCTGAGAATCGCCGTCGGGCTGGCCAACGAGTTCGAGATAGTTTTCAAGGGCGTCGAAATTGCCGCCATCAGCCTCATAAGCCTTGAGGAAATGTTTTTGAGCAGCTTCCCTGTCGCCTTTCTCAAGTGCAAGTCTGGCGGCCAACGATAGAAATCTGGAGGCCTCCCTTCTGTTGCCTTCCGAGAGGAGCACATTCGCAACAACCTGAGCCGCATTGTAATCCAACCTATCGAGCAGCCTCTTAATTGCCTCTTCTTTAGCCCTCTCAAGGTATTCCTTGTTGCCGGTGAGCCGTCCAAGAGCGTAATACGCCTTGTAACATCCAGCATTTTTCCTGACTATCTGACGGTAGAGTTCGACCGAGTAGTCGACCTCGCCGTCTGTCTCGAAAATCTTTGCGACTGAGAAAAGAAAGTCGCCGGTGTCCACCTCTGCGGGGAAGTTGAGAGCTATTTCGGCTGCCTTTTTGACGAAATCCATGTCATCGCTGAAACTCTGGACGAGGTAATTCATGTCATCGAGCACAGAGGCATACCCTATGTCAAACCTGTTCTTCTGAAGATAGCGTATGTAAAGGTTCCGAAATTCGAGCGCTTTATCCCGATCGCCGTGCTTCAAATGGTATTGGGTCAACTTCATCAAAGCCCGTCTTTCACAGGGATTTATGGAGAGTATCTTCTTTAAAATGGCCTCCACATACCTGTCAAAACCTGATTTTTCGTAAATTTCACCAGCTCTGTATAATTTCTCAATCGCATCCTGAACCCTGTTATTACTCAGCAGGAGATCGGCGTAAAAGTTGTAAAGTGAGGGGTCGAACGGATACCTGTAAATTAATTCGTCATATACCTTGAGGGCTTCATCGAGCAAACCTGCTGCTTCAAGTTCCCTTGCTTTTCTGATAAGCAGTCCTTTCATGCGGGTGATTATAGTTTTGTCATAAATTAAAGTCAACAGAAGCGAGACAGCAAGGAATCATGTCACTCTTAAAAAATAGGGGCAGGTAAACCCTGCCCCATCATTTTGCCAGATCAATGCAGTCGCTATTTGATGAACAGCCTGACGATCGTGATCTTGAGCACAAATCCGGCGAATGCGATCGAAACCATGGACATGAGCTTGATCAGGATGTTGAGCGAAGGGCCAGCTGTATCTTTGAGCGGATCGCCAACTGTGTCGCCCACAACCGATGCTTTGTGGGCATCGGTGCCTTTACCGCCAAGGTTGCCTTTCTCGATGTATTTCTTGGCGTTGTCCCATGCGCCTCCAGAGTTCGCCATAAACAGAGCCATGGCAAACCCGGCAGTCAATGCACCTATCAAAAGCCCTATCACGCCGTTGGGGCCGAGGAGGAAGCCTATCAAAATCGGCACGATGACGGCCATAAGCGACGGCACCGTCATCCTCTTCTGTGCCTCTTTCGTGGCGATCTCGACAGCTCTGGCGTAGTCAGGCTTTGCCTTACCTTCGAGTAATCCTTTGATCTCTCTGAACTGACGCCTGACTTCATCTACTATCCTTTCAGCAGCCTCGCTAACCGCATCGATGGCGAACGCAGAGAACAGGAACGGCATCATCGCTCCAACGAACACGCCCGCAATGGTCATCGGGTCGGTTAAAATCGGTTTGATGAGGTTGTGTGCTGTCTCAGGCGGGAGCTGGAACTTGTCTATCCAGAACTGCAATGCGTTGCGGTAGGAGGCCACCAGCGCGAGTGCTGTCAGAGCGGCCGAACCGATGGCAAAGCCTTTACCTGTTGCCGCCGTGGTATTTCCGAGAGCATCAAGTGCATCGGTTCTGTTGCGCACCTCCTCAGGAAGCCCGCTCATCTCGGCGTTCCCGCCTGCGTTGTCAGCCACAGGGCCATAGGCGTCAGTCGCAAGCGTTATGCCGAGCACTGAAAGCATGCCGACCGCAGAAAGCCCGATACCGTATAGCCCCATGTTGAAGTCCTTCCATCCACCTGAGACAAAATAACTTGCAACGATCGCAGTGGCCACCACGATGACAGGTATGGCGGTCGAGATCATTCCGACTGACAGGCCGCGCAGGATCACGGTTGCGGCTCCGGTTTTGGCGGATTCGGATATCTTTCTCGTCCAGCGATAAGCGTCAGAGGTAAACACCTCGGTGCTGTAACCTATGATCAGGCCGGCAATCAGGCCTATGATCACGGCCCAGAACACGCCGATGTTGCCGGGAATTTGTTGTTTTACAAGCAGATATGCCAGGATTATTATGATGATGCTCGCAGACCAAATTCCTCGCCGCAGCGCCATCAGAAGGTTCTGCTGAGAAGCGTCCTCTCTGGCTTTGACGAAGAAAGTGCCGATTATCGACGAAACTATGCCGGCGGCAGCGACCATAACGGGCAGGGCAACGCCTTTCATGCCAAGTCCGGCAACCGTTGCCAGAGACATCGTCGCAATTATCGAGCCGACATAACTCTCGTATAGGTCCGCGCCCATACCTGCGACATCGCCCACATTGTCGCCCACATTATCAGCGATAACAGCCGGATTACGCGGGTCATCTTCAGGGATATTCTCCTCGACTTTGCCTGAGAGATCGGCTCCGACATCAGCGGCTTTGGTGAAAATTCCGCCGCCAACACGGGCGAACAGGGCAGCAAACGACGCTCCCATCCCAAAGTTGAGCAGCACGACGGTTATCTTTGTAAGGTCTCCTCCATAAACGGCCTTTAAAATGATATAGGAAATGGTAATTCCGAGAAGAGCAAGGCCAACGACCATCAAACCCATGACAGCGCCAGCAGAAAACGCTATTCTCAACGCCTTGTTAAGGCTTTCGCGAGCCGCATTGGCAGTGCGGGCACTTGCCCTCGTGGCTATGCTCATGCCGATGTAGCCAGCAAGGGCGGACAGAAACCCGCCGCCAAGGAACAGCCATGGAGCAGGCGCTTCCATCATGTCCGCAGCCACAAGGATGATCATCAGAACGGCAATTATCACAAACACGATGGCCACAACTTTGTATTGCTGTTTGAGATAAGACTGGGCTCCCTCTCGCACATAGGAAGCGATCTCGACCATCCTCTGGGTTCCTTCATCATGCTGCATTACACGATAAATCAGGTAAAGCGCAAACAATATCGCCAACGACCCACCTATCAATCCATAGAGCACCATAATTCATCCCCCTATTTTTGGGAAATTTTAAAGCTTTACAAAAATTAAGGTCAACACAAATTTCACTACAACTTCAAATTGTTCAACAGGTAGAAAGTAAATAGAGATGAGGATTATGCTGAATTTTACCCCTGTCGGGAAACTTCCCGACAGGGGATGATGGTCTTTAATTCTTCGTGGCTTTCAGTGCGTTATACACCTTTTCGGGGGTGAACGGGAGGTCGAAAAGGCGGACTCCAACTGCGTCATAGATGGCGTTCGCTATGGCCGGTGCAGGACCGTTTATCCCGACTTCCGCCACAGACTTTGCGCCGAATGGACCGGTTTCTTCATAAGAATCGACGATTATGGTCACGATCTCAGGCATATCGGGCGGGGTAAAGATCTTGTATTCGCCGAAATTGTTGTTCACCATCCTGCCCTGCTGGTTGAAGATGTATCTTTCGGTCAGCGCCCATGTTATCCCGTTCATGACAGCGCCCTCAACCTGACCTTCGACGAGCCTGGGGTTTATGGGCTGGCCGCAATCGACCGCACTGACAAATTTGATGACGCGCACGAAACCGGTTCTCCTGTCAACTTCCACCTCGGCGAACTGCGCAATGAACGGCGGCGGAGATATTTCGCCAACATACGACTCAGTGGCCTCGATCTGGAACTGATTTTCCATGTAGAGACTTCTCAAGGCGATCTCGCTGAAAGTAACTGACCTGCCCGTATCTCTGTGGATCACCTTCCCGTCTTCGAGGAAAAGGCTATCCACGGGAGCGTCCAGTATCTCGGATGCCACCTTCAAGACCTGTTCTTTGATTTTCTCGGCCGTTTTCTTGACAGCTCCGCCTGAGACATAGGTGGTCGATGAGGCGTAAGCGCCCGTATCGAACGGCGTGAAATCCGTATCCGAGGAGTGGACGATGATCATCTCAGCCGGTATCTGCAACACTTCTGCCGCAATCTGAGCGAGGATCGTGTCGGATCCTGTTCCGATGTCAGTTGCGCCGACATAGAGGTTGAAGGAGCCGTCGTCGTTCATCTTCATTCGAGCCGCTGCCATGTCGATGAGCGGGATGCCTGACCCCTGCATCGCGACTGCCATCCCGACGCCTCTGACTTTGTCCTTCTCAACCTCAATGCGTTTGCCGCGCTTGTCATACCAGCCGATCTCCTTTGCGCCGAGATCGATAGCCTCATCTAAATGTTCGGATGTGATCAGCTGAGGTGTGCCCTCGCGGCCCTCGCCGATCAGTTCAAAGATTTTAGATGTCTCGCCCTCCCGAATGTGAATCCTTTTCCAGTAGTCCAGCACATCGATGCCGAGCTTGCGCGCGATCATGTCGATCTGCTGGTTGATCGCAAAATACGCCTGAGTGGCGCCGTAACCGCGATACGCACCCGCAACGGGCAGGTTTGTATATACCGAACGGGCGAAGAACCGCATCGCCGGCACCTTGTTGAGCATCGGCAGCGACTTGGAACCAACATTTGACAGGACCGTAAGCCCGTGCGTGCCGTAAGCTCCACCGTTCAGAAGCACATCCATCTCAAGGGCCGTGATCGTGCCATCTTTTTTGACGCCCGTTTTGAGCCTCAGCCGCGCAGACCGACGCACTCTCGTTGACACGAAGACCTCCTCACGGGATAGCACGATTTTGGAGGGGCGCTGATGGCGCCATGTGACGAGAGCGACAAGCGGTTCGAGTATGATCTCCTGCTTTCCGCCGAAACCACCGCCCAGATGCGGTTTTATGACACGGATTTTCCTCAGAGGTATGTCAAGCACCATGCTGAGTATCCTGCGGGTGTGGAATGGCACCTGAGTTGTGGAAATGACGACGAGTCTGCCCATCTCATCGATGTAAGCCGCTGCTGCATGCGGTTCAAGCATCGCATGGGCTCCGTAGTGCGTTCGGTAAGTGTGCTCCTCGATGAAATCGGCTTCCTCAAAGCCGGCCT
Source organism: Caldifarciminota bacterium (assembly GCA_027037615.1). Classification (GTDB taxonomy): domain Bacteria; phylum Hydrothermota; class Hydrothermia; order B15-G9; family B15-G9; genus WGAI01. Next base: position 14,611 of record JALVZN010000080.1, read on the forward strand.
CAAGGTCGCCGTAGCTGATGTCAAGCTCGGCCGCCAGATTGCGCTTCGGATCGTATTTCGCAGGTATAATCATGTGCGCTTCTGGATCGGGGATCATAGGCGCATCATCGTCCATAGCACGCTCAGGATCGAAAATCGGCTCAAGCACGCGATATTTGACCTTTATCTTCTTCTTTGCCTCTTCGGCTATTCTTTTGGACTCAGCAACCACCACTGCCACGCGATCGCCGACAAACCGCACCTTGCGGTCAAGGATCCTCGAATCGTAAGGTGAAGGTTCGGGATAGCCCTGTCCGGCGGTCGTGAACAGCTTTTGAGGCACATTCTGATAGGTCAGGACATCGACCACACCATCAACGGCAAGTGCCTCGCTCACATCGATGTCCTCTATCTCGGCGTGGGCGTAAGGGGAATAAAGGATCGAGAGATGGAGCGCATCCTTGAGCTCAAAGTCATCTGTGAACTTTGCTGCACCGACGGCGAGCGACACACCGTCAAACTTTTTCACCGGTTTGCCCACATTTTTAAACTTTTTCATTTTTCATCCTCTCCGCTGCAAGTTTAACGCCTTCAATGATTTTGACATACCCGGTGCATCTGCAGAGGTTGCCATCGAGCGCTTTTTTGATCTCGTCCTCGGTCGGATCAGGATTTCGCTGTAGCAGGTAGAATGTGGAGATGACAAATCCGGGCGTGCAGAACCCGCACTGAACGGCTCCGACTTCCGCAAATGCCTCCTGAATTGGATGGGGATTGTTCTGGTCGCCAAGTCCTTTGCTGGTGATGATCTCCTTCCCGATTGCGGTTGCGGCGAACACCATGCAGGAATTGACCACTTTTCCGTCGAGCAGCACTGCACAGGCGCCGCATGTGCCCTCACTGCATCCCTCTTTGACCTCGGTAAATCCGTTCTCGCGCAATACGGTCAGCAATGTATCGCGCGGGTCAAACTCGATTGAATATTCCCTGCCATTTATCCTGAACTTGCCTGTCACTTTTGCTCCTCCATTGCTTTGAAAGATGCATGGACTGCCCGTTCTATCTCCACGAGAGCGACGGATCTGGTGTATTCGGCGCTTCCGATGCGCGTGTTGTGGAATTCGACGGAGTCGTAGATCCTGCCGATGAGCTCTGACACATCGACATCCGAAGGTGACCTGCCGATAAGCCCGTTTTCGATCTCGGACAGCCTCTGAAACTTTGCCTTGCTGCCGACGAGGACGAGCCTCACATCGGAAAAAACGCCGTTGTCGAACGACGCAAGCATGGTGATGTTAAACGAGCCGTAATCGAAATGCGTCCTCGCAGCCCTGTGGTAGTATGTGAACCCGTTGAACCTTTTGAACTTGACGGACTTTATCAGGCTGTGGCTTTTGAGCGAACGGTTGCGCGCAAACTCCTTGACCGGATATTCGCCTTCGTTCTTTCCCACGAGGGATACGGTGGCGTCAAGTGCAATCAGCGGCCCCATCAGGTCGGACCAGATAGGGAAATAAGCGACGCTGCCACCGATGGTTATGCGGTTCCTCAAAGGCGTTGAAGCGGCTCTGGACAGGGATTTCGCGAGTATGCATTCGCCATAAAGCGCGCTGCAGAACTCTATGACATCGTGGTATGTGGCGGTGGCTCCAATCTCGACAACGCCGTCAACCTCCTTGATGTAATCCAATCCGAGCCCTTCGAGCGAGATCAGTCCTTTGTAGCGGTCGAGTTTGCCCCGAATTATACCCGTGCCGCCACCGTGCGGCACAACACCTTGTAACTCCAACAACCCCACCGCTTCCTCGATGCTATTCGGATAGTACCATCTGAATTCTTCCATATTTCCACTCCATTTTGTTTATTGTAGCCCATGCGGAGCGTGATAGGCAAGTTAAAGCTATCACTCATTTAAAATGTTACCGAAATGAAACCGCTTACCAAATGATATGGAGGTGAAGCATGCACAAAAGCCACCTATGAGCTTTTCTTAAGGGCGCAAATACATGCTCCTGATGAAATCTCGCTACAAAAAGGAATATGTCCTCCTCAACGAGATGCAACAGGTCACAGGTCTCCACCGTAAATCAATCATCCGCCTGATGAATTGCCCATTCATCACCACCGAACGCAAATCTTGACCTCGTGAGAGGAGCCCGGTCTATGGTGCAATGGTTAAAGGTGCCCTTCGCATAGTGGCCAAAGCTCTCGATTACCCAGCCGCAGAACGATTAAAACCTGCTCTCCTTTCCACTGCTCACCATTTCGCAAGCTTCGGGAAACTTGAACTTACCGAAGAACTGATGGAAAAGCTGGATAAAATCAGTCTCTCCACGCTCAGGCGCATGCTTGCTTCCATCCCGAGGGATAAACCTCGCTCCAAAGCCCTGCCACAGGCACGCTTAAGGCCAGAAAATTGGAACAAGCTGTTACACCTTTAGAGAGGCTTGAGAGACTCAACGCTATTGAACCCAAGAAGCTTAGAATTTACGAGCTGAGACAAATCCGTTGGATCTTCGTGAAGAGATTTACAAGCGTATAAGAGAACTTTACACGCTGCCTAAAGGATTTGACATTTGCAATAGCCTTTTTCACCTTGAATTCAAATCTTTGATGTTACAAAATTATGGTCTCTGGATGTGGTTGATTGAGGTGTTAATCAATCTAAGTGACAGGAAAATGGCTGATTATGTGACAAATAACGGAGAAAAATTCGGATTGAGTTCGTTATGTAACCCACCAACCTTGCTTCACATCATCGAAAAAATAACCCATTCAAAAGGAGGGATTTATCATGGCTCTCACACCATTTAAAAATGAGCCATTCACAGATTTTAGCAAGCCTGAGAACGCAGAGGCTATGCGTAAAGCCCTGGAGAAGGTGTATTCCGAATTCGGCAAGACTTACAAGATGTTCATCGACGGCAAGTGGGTAGAGTCGGCTTCCGGTGAGACATTCAAGTCCATCAACCCATCCAACAAGGACGAAGTGGTCGGAATCTTCCAGCGCGCCACTGTCGAGCAGGTCAATGAGGCCGTTGAGGTGGCATATCGTCGTTTCGACTACTGGAAACGCATTGCGCCTGAGGAGAGGGCAGCGATATTGCTCCGTGCTGCCGAGTTGATGCGTCGTCGCAAACACGAGTTTTCCGCATGGATGGTTTACGAAGTGGGCAAAAACTGGGCTGAAGCGGACGGCGATGTGGCCGAAGCCATTGACTATCTGGAGTTCTATTCGAGGGAAATGCTGCGTTACGCTCAGCCTCAGCCGCTAACTCCGATCTCGACAGAGCACAACGAGTATTTCTACATCCCGCTTGGGCCTGTGGTGGTTATCCCGCCATGGAACTTCCCGCTCGCAATACTCACAGGCATGACGGTTGCCGCACTTGTCACAGGCAACACGGTGGTGCTGAAACCCGCCAGCGATGCGCCCGCCGTCGCAACCAAATTCGTGGAGCTGATGATTGAGGCAGGCATACCTGACGGCGTGCTCAATCTCGTTACAGGGCCCGGCGGCTCGATCGGAGACGCACTTGTGAAGCATCCGAAGACGAGAATGGTCGCTTTCACAGGCTCGAAAGAGGTCGGAATTCACATCTACGAGACGGCCGCCAAGGTGCAGCCCGGTCAGATATGGCTGAAACGGGTTATCGCTGAGATGGGCGGTAAGGACGCAACGATCATCGACGACGAGCTTGGCATGCTGTGGGACGACGCCATAAAAGCCGTTCTGGCAGGTGCTTACGGCTTTCAGGGGCAGAAATGCTCCGCCCTGTCAAGGCTTATCGTCGTGGAATCGATCTACGATAAGTTTGTCGATGCAGTCATCGAGGCAGCCAGCAAGTTGAAAGTCGGCCCGGCCGATGAGAACTATCCTGTTGGCCCCGTCATAAACGAAGCTGCTGTCAGGAAGATTATGACTTACATAGAGATCGGCAAGGGCGAAGGCAAGCTTGTCCTTGGCGGGGAAAGGGCAGAAGGCAACGGATTTTACATCAAACCGACCATCTTCAAAGATGTGCCTGAGGACGCCCGAATTGCTCAGGAGGAGATCTTCGGCCCCGTTCTTTCGGTTATCAAAGCCAAAGATTTCGATGACGCTATCCGCATAGCGAACAACACCGTGTATGGACTGACCGGGTCGGCTTACACGCTAAATCCCGCCAAGATTAAGAAGGCCAAAGAGGAATTCCATGTCGGAAACCTCTACATCAACAGGAAATGCACGGGCGCTCTTGTGGATGTGCATCCGTTCGGCGGCTTCAACATGTCAGGGACGGACTCGAAAGCCGGCGGAAGGGATTACCTCTTGCTCTTCCTGCAGGCCAAGTCGGTGTCGGAGAGATACAAATTCTAAACCTGATAGTGGACGGTTTTTCGGGCGGGCGCCTCGCGCCCGCCCGTTTTTTATCTCTTTCTACCTCACAGCGAACTTTGTTGTGGAGACGGAGTTGTTGGTCACCATCACGAGGATGTAAAGTCCGGGCGGCAGCGGGTTCCCTTTGTCGTCCAGCCCGTCCCATGTAAGTTCATTGTAGCCGCAGCTTTCCCCAGGAATCTCTATCCTTTTCAACAGCTCTCCACTGAGGGTGTAAACATAGAACGATATGTCTGATACATGGAACAGGTTGAATCTCAAGACAATAGGCTGGCCGTATCTGGCCGGACTTGGATACGGCGTGAGGACTTTGTCCTTTTTGGTCACATCCTGGCCCGGTTCTCCGACTCCAGCTGCACCGGCGACATCTATCAGTCCCCATCCAACTATGTTGTTCGGAATTGGAGCGTCTGGATAGTCCGGTATCTCAACGGGCTTTGCATTATCAAGGATGGCTTCCCTTACCTGTGCGGCGGTCCAGTCCGGATGTGCCTGCCAGACCAGCGCCGCACCGCCTGACACCAGTGCAGTGCCGTAGGATGTGCCAGCAGAATACAGGAAATAGGTCACAAAGGTCGTGTCGTCGTCGAGATAACGGTCAGAGGCTGTGAACACCCAGTATGGAGCTATCACTTCTGGTTTAATTCTGCCGTCTGCTGTCGGGCCAAGTGCGCCTGACGGGGGCAAAAGCTCGCCTGTGACAGAATCGACCTCGTATGAACCGACCGCAATGATGCCTTCCGCATCGGCCGGTGCCACAAGCGTCGTGTCTCCCTGCTGAGGATCAGGGAAAGATTGATGTCGGACATTGCCCATTGCATTTACCACCAGAATGTTGCGTCCTAATGCCTCACTTGCAGCGCGCGATATCGGCGCGGTTCGTCCGTCCATGTCCGAGCGGCGATACCAATCAGCGTATCCCAACGAGCTGGAAACGATGTTGACACCGTGAGCGGCAGCCCATTCGAGGGCCTCGATCCAGAAATCCTCCTCTATCTGGTTCTCGAAATTCACCCCGTTTGAGGTCGTGGTTTTCTCAGTCCTTGCGAGGATGAAGTTGGCTCCCGGCGCAACCCCGATCAGACGGCTTTGATAAAAACCGCCTATCACAGAAAGCACTTTGGTGCCGTGATACTGCGATGTCCCGCTGTGCGGTATGTAGTTCTGCGGATAGATGTCCGAGTCGCCCCTCTGACGCCATGCCAAAAAGTTTCCATTCGATGAGACGAAATCGGTGAGCGTGTTCGCAAGGGTATCGACATGTCCGTTCGATAGCGAGACTGACAGCAGTGCGCCGCCCTTCCCCGTGTAAACCGCCTTTATTGCGCCGTTGTCGTCCCATACGGCAGGCTTAATCCCGCTAAATCCCTGTGCCACCGTTCGGGGAACGCCCGCCTGAAGCGAGTTTATCTCAATGTATTTGATGGTATCGCCCTCGACATACACGAGATGAATCAGGCTGTCAGTCGATATGGCCGATGGGAGCACGCCCTGAACGCTCAAATTCAGCAGTGAATCTGGAGTTGCGAACAGGATGCGGTTGTTGATGGACACGATGAAGATCGGCCTGTCGCGATACGAAACAAGGTCGCTCCCGCCCACCTGACCGCTTTCCGTGACCTCAAAACTTCCTGTCGTCTCGAATGTTGAGCCCCCATTCGTCGATACCGCCACATTTACCGAATGCGTTGTGGCCCAGAATATCCACACGGTGTCGCCTTTAACGGATATCTGCGGCACGAGCTCGGCTTCAGCGGTGTTGCTTATCCTCAACGGGCCGACATAGATGTTCCCAAGCGTGTCGAATTTGATGAATTTGATGTTGAAATCGTAGTTGATCTCCTTCGCCTGATACGCCAGATAAATCAGGCCGCTCTGGTAACTTATCGATGGGCTTATGGCAAAAGAATCTCTGATCACAGGGGGTAACGGGTTCCAGAACGCATGTCCAAGCTCGGTCTGGCCTATCGTCACACCGATACGCCACTTATTTTTGACATAGGGAAACGCCGCAAGGTCATTTTCTGTGGCCATGCTGTAAGCGATCAAAAAGGAGCTGTCCGCTCCTGCCACATCCATCGAATTGACGAACTTTATGTCCCCGGAATAAGGCAACGGTATTTCACCGTAAATTGAGGCTATGTGGTCGCCGGATGCGAAATCGTAATGTGCGACTATGCGGTTGCCGCTCCACAGATGGGATATGGCTGGATGCGTGGAATCAAATCCCGTGTCGAACACTCCGATCACCACGCCCTCACCGACAAAACCGTTCTTGTGCATGGACACGGCGTTTATGGTTGAGACCTGATCGTAAGATGAGCCGTAGTCGTGTGGGTCGTAGAGCGGCATGTTTTTCGGCACATATTCCCGTTCGTCGGATTGGGCTTTCAATGACATGACATGCGAAACACCCGCGGCGTTCAAAATCTCGGCGACATGGGTCACATTATCGGGCGGCAGGATCATGGAAACTGCTCCGAGCCAGTTTGAAGTTGCTCTAAGGCGTGCACCGTTCAGCTCCGCGCGGTAGAGGTCTATCGGGCGCATGGAGGCTTCAAAAAACCATGTCGATACCATAGAGTCTGATGTCTCGGACAGCGTTTTCTGGAACGAGGGCGGGATCGACAACCCGCTCGATATCAAGAAGAAGATGAGGGGAGCCATCATTTCCCGATCTCCTCAAGGAATTTCATCATCGTGTCGAAAAGTTCGCCGTATGAGGATATTCGAGCCCATTCGTCTTTTGAGTGGGCACCGCCTCCTTCAGCACATGTGACGATGTTCGGGATGTCTTTCTCGGCGAAGAACCTGCCGTCTGTGGCTCCGTATTCCACAACGAGCTCGACATTGCGTCCCAGAACAGACTCGGCCGCCCGCTTGAAGGCCTGAACATAAGGATGCTCAGGATCGGTCTCAACAGGTTCGCCGCGTGAGATCAGTTCAAGTTCGACCGAATATTTGTCTGCGATCCCTTTCACGAAATCGAACATCTTTTTCGATGTCCACGGCTTCACAAATCGAATGTCGATGTCGGCCTCTGCGTGATCGGGTATCTGATTGACCACTTTGCCCCCACTTATGCGGCCGAGATTTATCGTGTTGTGCCAGTGGATAGGGTCACCGCACGGCTCCTTCGGAAAATGGCCCTTCAACTCGGTGTAAAACGATATGATTTTGTCGATGGCGTTCTCGCCCATCCACGGCATTGAACCGTGATAAGCTTTTCCCTTCGCCTTTGCCCTGAGATGCACAACGCCTTTGCCACGATATACGATGTTAAGAGCGCCGCCTCCGTCGGGTATCACCGCAAATCTGGCGCCCCATCCCTCTTCTTTGAGGAGATACTCAACTCCGTTTTCGCTTCCGACCTCCTCGTCCGTCGTGAGCATAAGTCCGATGTCAGGTTGTTTTCCAAATTCTGCAAGCTTTTTGAAAAGGGCGAGCATGACGGCGTCCGGGCCTTTCATGTCGATGACGCCGCGCCCGAAGATGCGATCGCCTTCGATTTTTGGCTCAAATTGCCAGTCCTCCGCCTCAACGACATCCATGTGCCCCACAAACATGACATCCGGCTCTTTCGTATCCCTGAAAGTGGCGACGAGGGAGTGCTTTCCGTTCCGCTCATAGCGTGTGATCTTCAGCGGGGTGCCCTTGAGGTAGTTCTCGGCGTAATCGATGACCCTCTTAAGCTCCTCTGGCCTGTCAGCCGTGCTCTTTATCCTCACAAGATCTATCACGAGATTTAAAATCTCCTCTCTTATCTCGTTCATGATAACCCCCTTTTTGTAGCTGGTTATGAATTATAACCCTTTGCCCGAACTGTTATCATAAAAAAATGGGGCGCCGTAAGGCGCCCCGAATTGCAGAAATCCAATCCATTCGCTGTCAATCGTTTCCTTGAGGCACAAGCGGGAAGAAAAATGTGCTGTCGCTGTCTTCCTCTTCAGTTTCAATTGAAAATCCATCTGGCACCTTGAAAACATCGTCATCTATTGGGGATTCTGAGACGCTGACCACATAGGACGACACAATGACAGGGAGGAGCGTTGATGATGCATCTGTCGGATCACCTATCCTTCCAACTATTTCTAAACCAAGGGGATACACATTTGTGGTGTCTCCCCACAGCTCTTTCATTATCCTGTTTGCTTTCCGCTTCAATTTAGCATAATTAGGATCCCTTCTTATCAATTTACCCCCGGCTGTCTGAAGTAATGGCTGCTGTTCGGAACTGTCCGTCTCGATATTTCCGTGATAGAAATCGAAAATTTTTGCCACTGGATCGCTTTTAGGAAGTCTGGCTCCCCATAACACCAATGAACCAAGAGCATCGACATGGGAATTTTTGAACGGGTTTTTAAGTCGGATGTTGAAAGTTATAAGAATGCCCTTTGTCTCATATCCGCCTATGTTGCGCGTAAAACCCATCGGTGAGATATCTATGAAAAAGTATTCGATATCATAGTCTTCAAATTCATCTTTGTAAAAAATATCGTCCAAAGAAGTGATGTCTGATTTTTTGTAGTCTTCAAGAGAATACATGTTGTAAGTCTTATCGTCGTAATCAACTTCGTAAACCCTCTTTTTCTTCAAATCGAAGATTTTGGACGATGTTGAAGTGCCCAGGAGCAGATCTCTATCCGACTTCTCGCAAAATCTGGAGTCCTTCATATACCATGTCACCTTCTCCGTGATGTTCAAAAAAGCACCCAGTGAGACGATCTCGATTTTGCGGAGCTTTATATCTCCGTACAATTGCCCTGTTATCATGGACAGAACCATAACGACCAACCACTTTTTAACCCTTAGCATTGTAGCAAACCTCCTTTTTATGAGCATTAACTGAGTTATAGAGAGAAATTTAACGGCCGCCGTCCCGAAATTTCAACTTTGGAGAAACCTCAAATGCTTTAGAATGGGCAACATGTTGAGCTCATCCACCCCAAAAACTGAAGAAAAGATTGCCGATGAATGTCGAAAAACTGACATGTTTAACACTCCAACCTATTTTAGCGGTTTTGAGCGTTTTATTACACCAAAAAAAGGCAGCGGGTGCAACCCGCTGCCGCAAAATGAAATCCAAATGTGTTAGCTTATCTTATCTTCGCTATCTTAGCCGTCCTCGAGCCCTGTCTGACGAAATAGACCCCCTGCGATAAGTCTCTGATGTTAAGCGTAGCCTCGCCTTCGCCCTTGATTACCTCTCTCACCACACGACCATCTGTCGAGTAAAGTCTCACTACCCCTCCAGGTGAGTTTAGCCTCAGCATCCCGTTGTAAATCACAGACTGAACTACAAACCTGTTGCCCATAGCTACATCGTCGCTGTCCTCGATCGCCGTCGTGCCGTGGCTCAACCCAAGCCCTCTGACACCCACCTGCGACGCCGTGCCGATGTATTGCCACCCCTTCCCCGAGCGCTGCATCAGCTCGCCCGTGTCGAAACACACTAACAAGATGTTGTTCGTGGCGGCCTCAAGTCCCACAGCCCCAACCTGCGACACCGTCGATGTGAGCTGCCAGCTGCTCCCGCTGTTCGACGATGTGAAGATGTCGCCGAATGAGTTCAGCGCAAACAGGCTGTCGCCCACCACCGCGATCGCCACCATCTCAGCCGAACCTGTCGAGCCGACAAGCAGCCAGCTAACTCCATCGTCGCTGCTCCTCCACACATCGCCCGACGACGATAGCGCATACACGGCCGAACCGTTGTGGGCAAGTGAAACCATGTCATTGGCAGGAATGGACGAAACAAGCACAAGCGCAGTCGGTTCAGAACCTCGATATACATCCCCAGATCTCGTCAGCACGAAGAAATCAGTCCCGTCGAAGATGATGTCCTGCGCATCGTTCGCAGGAAGGGCGGCCACTGGCGTCCAGCTAACCCCTGAATTGGCCGTCTTCAAAATCGTCCCGCTCTCCGTCAAAAGGTAGCCGAGCGTGTCGTTCACAAATGCCATCGCAACGCCGTCGTTGAATCCGGCGTTCGATATGAGGTCGAAGGAGACGCCGCCATCCTGACTCCTGAACACATCGCCCATCCCCGTGAACATGAAGATGTCAGCACCAGCAGAACGAGCAAGCAACACAACACCAGATAATGCGAGGACAGAAATCCATGCCTTTAATGCCTTCATGAGGCCCACCTTCTTCAATTTTTGATGACCTGCAATTTCGTGGTCTTGATGTAGAGGTTGTTGACATTCAACACGATGAAGTATAGGCCATTGGTTAAATCTTCGGTTGACACCCTCATCGAGTGGAAACCGGGGACAAGCTGCCCGTCGAAGATCTGAACCCTGTTTCTGCCGGTAACATCCACGATGTAAAGCCTCACATCCTCCTCAGATTGCGCTGGGGTGAGGTCAGGCACAAAGAAGTAAGCGGTCGCCTTGTCGCGTGTGATGTTCGGCAGCACTGCAAGCGGCCTGTTGAGGGCTGAGACCGATATCTGCCCGATGCGATATTCCTCGCCGATGCCGTTGACGGCGCCGAGTGCATAGGCCTTGATGTCAGGTGATGGTCGGTCGGTGAAAGCCGTCTGGCGGATTGGCGATGTGGTGAGCTTCGTTTCCGAGCCGTCGGTGTTAATTCGGTAGATGTTGTAACCCATGAGTTCATCCGGGCCCGGATCGGTGTTCCATAAGAGGTGGATATTGCCGTCGTTTTCTAACTGAGCGTTGAATGTGAGCAGCGTAACCGTTGCCTGAATCGTGAAGAATGTATCTGAAACTGCGTAGTTTATCGGGTCATTCTGGTCATAATTCGCATAGACCAACTTGATTTTTGCGTAATGGGTGGGTATGTGCGGCACCTGAAACTGATACCGCCATGTATCGCCCAATGGCACACCGGCTATGTTATGGAGAAGAAGTTGCCAGTCATCACCGCCATGGAGGGAGATATACACATCCACCGACCTGGGTCCGCTCCATTTCAGGGTTGCATTGGCGCCAACATTCCATGTCTCACCTCCGAGCGGGCTCCAGAGTGTGAGTGCAGTGGTCGCATACTTCAGGTCACCATTGGTCCAGTCGTAATAGCCGATGTGGAGGTTGTTGTGCGGGTCCAGGGCCAGGGAGGAATACCAGCCCACCACCCCTGCGGTGTCAATAGTCTCAATGTGCCAGGTTCCCCCGGATTTGTAGGCGTGCTTCAGGTCGCTGTAATTGTCGTCGAAATAGGTGATGTGAGGGACGCCGTTCCGGTCCAGGACCAGGGAGGTGTACCTGCCTACCATCCCTGCGGTGTCCACGGCCTCAATGTGCCAACTCCCTCCGAACCTGTAGGCGTACTTCAGGTCGGCATTGGTAAAGTCGTAATAACTGATGTGGGGGACGCCGTTCCCGTCCAGAGCCAGGAAGTTTTGAATCCCCACATCTCCTGCGGTGTCCACGGTCTCAATGTGCCAGGTTCCTCCCGATTTGTAGGCGTACTTCAGGCAGGTGTCACTGGCATCGTAGTAGCTGATGCGGGGCACACCGTTCTCGTCCACCACCAAGGAGGTGTTCCAGCCCACCATCCCTGCGGTATCCACGGTCTCAATGTGCCAAGTTCCCCCGGATTTGTAGGCGTACTTCAGGTTGGTGTTGTCGACATCGTAGTAGCTGATGTGGGGCGTACCGTTCCCGTCCACGGCGATGGAGGTGTACAGTCCCACATACCCCGTGGCATCCACGGTCTCGGTGGTCCATCTCCCCCCGGATTTGTAAGCGTACTTCAGGTCATGGTTGTTAGGCTCGTAGTAGCTGATGTGGGGCACACCGTTCCTGTCTACAGTGATGGAGGTGTACCAGGGGACATCGGTATTCACGGTCTCGGTGGTCCATCTCCCCCCGGATTTGTAAGCGTACTTCAGGTTACCGTTGCCGGGATAGCTGGCGTGGGGGGTCCCGTTCCCGTCCACGGTCAGGGCGATGTACTGCCCCACCGACAGCGTATCCACCGTTTCAACATGGAATTGCCGAACGGGCACGGCCTGACGGATGCTGAAGGGGCCGTCGCTGAAGTCCATCGTGGAGGTTCCGTGGCGAAGGACCTTGATCACGGCGTTCTCGGTGTACACCTGCGGAACAACGATGGGATAGGAACCGCCGCCGACCTGGCTCACCAGCAGCTGGAACTCGTTTCCGTCGGGCGAGAAATAGATGTCCATGGGGCCAGCCCCGAACAAGCGGATCACCTGGGTTTCGCCCGGACGCCACACCTCACCGCCGTTGGGATAGAGCACCCGCACCGCCGTGGTGGCATACCGAAGGTCCTCGTCATTGCCGTTAAGGTAGCTGATGTGTAGATTGCCGTTGGCATCCACGTCCAGGGAAGCGTAGAGCCCTGCATCTCCCACACCGTCCACGGTTTCGGTGTACCAGAATGCTCCGGACTTCCAGGCGTGCTTCAGATCATGGTTGTCACCATCTCTATAGGCAATATGAATCGTGCCCTCCGCATCCGCACCAATGGAAGTAAATGTGCCTACATTGCCTGCATCGTCTACGGTCTCGGTGTACCATATCCCTCCGGAGCGGTAGGCATACTTCAAATCATCGTTGGTGTAATCGTAATAACTGATGTGGGGGTCGCCGTTCCCGTCCAGAAGGAGGGAGGTGTGCATACCGACATCCCCTGTGGCATCCACGGTCTCGGTGTACCAGCTTCCGCCGATCCGGTAGGCATACTTCAGGTCTTCGTCAATCGTCTGATAATAGCTGATATGGGGGTTTCCGTTTCCATCCAGCACAATGGAGGTATACCTTGCCGCGGTGTCCACCCTTTCAAAGTGCCAGAACCCGTCCAATTTGTAGGCGTAGTACAGGCTCTGCTCAGTTAAATCGTAGTAAACGATATGGGGAACACCGTCCGCATCAACCGCAATGGAGGGGTGATCGCCCGTATTTCCTGTGGTATCCACGGTCTCAACATGCCAGGTCCCGCCGACCCGGTAGGCATACTTCAGGTCTTTTTTGTAGCTGTCCCAGTAAGCGATGTGTGGATTGCCGTCCGACGCCAGCCAGAGTGAGATCCTGGTGTAGGTACCGGTTAATGTGGCATCCACGGTCTCCAGGTACCAGAACTCTCCCCGTTTGTAGGCGTATTTCAGGTCACGGTTGGTATAGTCAAAGTAGGCGATGTGGGGATTCCCGTTTTGGTCCAGCCTCATAAAGGAGTACCAGCCCACACTGCCCTGCGCATCCACCGTTTCATAGGCCCAGTGATTTGCAAACAACAGAACTGGCAGCAATGCCATCACACCAGTCACACATATCTTTAACATTTTATTGGTTAACATTGTGCACCTCCTTATGTGTCGTTTAACTTAACACACAGAGGTTTGATAACCACTTTGACAGAAAATGATCCTGTATCTCAACATGTTATGCCGAATGATAGAGATTTTGTTGAGGTTGCATTGTGTAAGCGGGGGATATCATGTTACAGTAAAAGGTTGTCTGGTCAGGATTAAGAGGCTTTATGGTTAGCGAGAGATGGGAACTCTCAATGTTTTTACCCTGAAAAAATCAAATTAGATAGAACAGAATCAAATCCTAAAAAACGGAAATACTCCTATGCACAGCGGATCAATAGAGCAAAGCTATGTGGGGTTGTCGAATGCTCTTTAATTAAGATTTCACTCTGGTCTGACATGCGTTGATGTATCTTTCACCGCCCCGATATCGGGAGGGCGGGTGGTGTTCGTGTCTTTGTCAGCAGAGCTGCCTTCTCCGTCTTCCACGGAGTCGGCCTGAAGCATATCCCTGATCTTAAGTGGGAGCCTTTCATCAATAAGGCTATCAAGTTCTATCGTATCGGGTTTAAGCTTTCCGATCATGGTCAGGTAGCGAGTTTTTGATATGTAACCTGTCCGATACATCCAGTAGAGTATCCTCCTGCGCCGCCTTTCGACGAACCTCGATCCATCGTATGGCGAATGCTTTATCGGCGATGGCAAGATCACGGCGAGCCTAACCGCTTCGTCGAGAGTTAACTGGTTTGCGTGCTTGTGGTAGTAATACCTCGATGCCGCCTCTGCGCCAAACACCCAGCGCCCCCATTCGGCTATGTTCAGGTAGAGTTCAAGAATCCGCCTCTTGCTCAGTGCGTTTTCCATGCGATAGGCGATTATCAGCTCTTTGAACTTGCGCCAAAGGCTTTTGCGCGTGCTGAGATACAGGTTTCTTGCCACCTGTTGGGTTATCGTTGAGCCCCCGTAAGCGAACCTTTTCCTTTTCCAGTTCTTCTCTGCTGCAAGCTTTATGGCCTGAAAGTCAAAACCGTGGTGCTGATAAAACCTGGCGTCTTCCGAAAGTATCACTGCTCGAATAAGATGAGGCGAAATCCTCGACAGAGGGACCCAGATGTAGCGGATTCTCGGTTTAAGTCCTGCCTTTCTGGCCTCTTCGATACGCTGGCGCATAACCGCTGTGAGCTTCGGATTTTTGTGTTTGAACTCCGATCCGTCGGGGAAACTGGAATAAACGATGTATCCGATGAGCCACAAAATGAAGATGGCGATCAGTATTCGCATGAATATCTTAGCGCCTCTCTTGAGCATCACTTATGCCATATCTGTTTCCCTCTGACGAAGGTGGCGACCACATTGCGGTCATCGCCGAGAAACATCAGCTTGGCAAGCACATCGGTCAGCTCGTCGTTGACGCTCGCCAGTGGTCGAGGGTCGATAATGGTAAAATCCGCCTCACGACCCGGCTCTATCGTTCCGACCTTCGTTTCCCAGCCCAGCACCTTCGCCCCGCCAAGGGTCAGATGGTAAAATGCCTTGATGGGACTTATCCTGTTGGCGTAGTAGGCATCACGCAGCACTTCAAGCATGTTTATGAAAGGCCCGCCTGCCACATCGGAACCCACACCTACATCGAGGTCATATTTTTCTATCAACTCCATGTCCATGCGGCCACTGTGGAGGAAAAAGTTCGATGATGGACAATGTGCGATCTTCGTTCCGGTATCTCGCAAAAGCTCCAGCTCATCGTCTGACAGATGGATAGCGTGCGCCATTATCGTCTTCTCGCCGAGCAGACCGGCGGCGTGATAGACGGATGTGTAGTTCGGGATGTCAGGGAACAGCTCTCTGACAAATTCGACTTCAGGTATCTGTTCGGAGAGATGAGACTGGATGTAAAGCCCGTTTGCGGCGGCCACATCTGAAGCCGCTTTCATGAGCTCCATCGAGCAGCTTATTGCAAACCGCGGCGTTACGACATAGAAGAGGCGGTCATCATAGCCATGCCATTGGGAAGCAACAGCTTCAATGTCTTTCTTCGCCCTCCCAGGCGTCGTCAGCATCTCGAAAGGGGCGTTTCTGTCCATCAGAACCTGCCCTATCAGGGCGCGGATGCCTATCTTGCGTGCCTCCTCAAATGCTATCTCAGTGGCGCTGCGGTGAGCGGATGAATAGACCACCGCTGTGGTCGTGCCGTTGCTCACCAACGAATTGAAAAATCGGCGTGCCGTGTCCCTTGCAACTTCATCTCTGGCAAATTTCTGTTCCGCGGGGAAGATGTAATGTTCGAGCCATTCAAGCAGGTTTTTGCCCCATCTGGCCCTCTGATCGAACTGCGGCAGGTGGACATGGATGTCGAAGAAGCCCGGAAATATCACGAATTCCGAGAAATCGAGCACCTCGAACTCGCCTGATGGAATTTTTTTCTGCCCCACCTCGATGATCTTGCCCATGTCATCGACGATGATGTATCCATCGGGTATGTCGATGGCCTTCTCATCGCTCTTGAAGGACACTACTCTGCCCTTGAATAGTTTCATTTCTCGCTCCTTTCGCCGTTTTCGTTGGCATCTCTGAAATCAACAAGTTTGAGATCGTCCCCTTTTATGGAAAACAGGATATCGATAACCCTGCCAACCCACAGCTCCTCAATTCTTTCAATCCCATCGAAAAATATGACCGCCCTCGTATCCGTCCCATCGCTTACCGAAAACTTAACATGCCTGTTCTTAACGATGCGGGGCTTTGACACTATCTCGACATTTCTTGCGAGGAGGAGCGGCTGGGGGTTGCCGTATCCAAACGGTGCGAGTTTGTCGTAGTAAAACATGAACTCCCTGTCGATCTCGGCAAGGACAACCTCAGCATCATACTCAAGCTCAGGCAGAAACTCGGTATCGGACAACATCTCAGACGCTATGCGGTTCAAACTCGCCGCAAGTTTACTCAGGTTCTCCTCAGCGACCTTAAACCCGGCTGCAAACTGATGGCCGCCAAACGATTCGAGATGCTCCTCCGCCTGTTTCAAAGCGTCGTGAAGTGGAAATTCCCTTATGCTACGGGCAGAGCCTTTTCCGAGCCCGTCCTTAAAGCTGACAAGCAGAACAGGGCGGCGATAACGATCCACGAGTCTCGATGCGACAATGCCGATAACGCCCTCATGCCATCCATCTTTGCCCAACACAAGCACATGTTTGCTGTCGAGGTCTATCTCGTTCTCGACGATCTCGACAGCCTCCTTAAATATTTCACGCTCAATAGATTGCCTGTTTTTGTTGGCGATTTCGAGCTCACGCGCAAGTTCAAGCGCCTGCTGACCGTTTCGGGTTATCAAAAGCTGCAACGATTTCATGGCCGTGGAGAGCCTGCCCATGGCGTTCAATCTCGGGCCAAGTATGA
>JALVZN010000081.1 GCA_027037615.1 Caldifarciminota bacterium
AATGCGTAGCCGTCATAGCCTGTGGACAGCCACAATGTGTCCGAGAACGGCAGAATCTGAAGCCTGACGAAATAGGGCTGTGGAACGGAGCAATCCACATGGAAGTTGAAGGTCACGGAAACCGTATCGCCGGGTTCGACCGATTGCAGGTTCACCGAATCCGGCTGTAACGACAAACGGCTGTCCGAGATCACAGGCCTGAGCCAGATGTCATTGGACGGCGCATGCCCCGAATTCACCAGTTCCACCTGAAGCACGCCGTCGCCGCAATGCGACACCGATGAGAAGCGATAATCCAGAACCTCAAGCTCCGGCGATGCGATCCTCACGGTGTAGCTGACTGTGTCGGTGTTTGCATTCTCCCACGAATAGACCAATCTCAATGTGGCCATTGCCCCATAAGGTGCATTCGGAGATACCGAAATCGGGGTCGCTATGTCAATCGTGTCGTTGCCTCCGATCGAATTGAAATGGAAGGCGGTATCGCCCGCCGAGAGCCATTCCCCCGCTACGATGCTGACATGGATGTCGTTTATCCCGTTCGGCGTTCGGTTGGCAAGCGTGGCGTTAAGGGTGTCAACGCCGTTCGGATAAAGGAACGGGTTGTTGAAACCGATGTGTGCAATCTCGATGGGCTGTTCGCTTTCGGCGTGAATAGTCCGCTCAAACATGGCATAGCCGCCTTTCCACACATAGAGCTGCACGGAATCCTCGATCGGTGCGGTCGCGATGACCGCTTCCCCGTTGAAATCCGTTATTCCGTGATAAGCGGCATCTCCCTGAACTACGGTAACATGCGCGCCTTCAATCGGTGTGCCATCGATGTTTGTGACCTCGACCCGAACCGTTGATGCACCTCGAAAGATGGTGTTTTGGACGCTGACAGAGAGTTCATTGAGGGCGTGGATTGGGATGTAGAGGTCGGGATCGCCGAGCAGGTTCAAGGTGTAAATCATCCACCTGTAAGTGTTGGCTCCGTTTGCAATAGGCGCAAAGAGGGCTTTTGTGGCGGCGACCGTCGCGCCCAGATCCGCAACCCTCCTGTTGATCAGGATGTCGAAGAACTCGATATCCATCACATCAGCGGGGCCATAACCCGAAAAGCCGGGTATATACCAGCCGTATCGACTGTTGCCGACGAAAAATCCGCCGCCGTTCTCTGCTTTCACAAAGGTTTCAGCTATGCAGTCGTAGTCGAACGCTGCGACCCAGCAGCCAAGCGAATAGAGCACGCCGACATACTGAGGCGCATTCGACAGGTTTGAGAAATCGCTCGGACTGAGGTAGCCAGACCCTGCCTGCATCAGCCATGTGTTGCCGTGCCCGTTGTGGTTGACAAGGTTGTAGCCGTAATTGATGAATCCGACGAAGCTTCCGGGAGTGAGCATGCCGTCGCGTTCGTAAAGATGCGAGACGCTGACGCTGTCCGATATCTTTTCAGTTATCATGTCCTTCAAAATTCCGCCGTCTGTGGCATCGTCCAGGTAACTTGCAGAGAAAAGGGCGCGATTGAGATGCGAGACATCGCTGTTGCTTTCGTAGGTTATGACTTTGTTGACGAACACCTGCACATCCTGAAGCGTGGACACCGGTGCCCTGCCGACGAAGATGTCTGGCCAGAGGTCAACGGAATCGTCAACTTCGCCGAAAACGGAATTGCCATTTGCGTCCCATGTGCCGTCGAGGTCCGAAAAATAGAGGTCTGACGGGATAGTATCGCCTTCCTGCGGCTGTGGGTAACTGTTCATTGCATAAGCCTTGCGATACGGGAGCACATCCGTATCTCCTCCAAGCAAAAGGTAGATGAGACCGGAATCGGCGGCCGATTTGAGGTAGTTCCTGAGCTTCTCGGCGTCGTCGCGGCCGCTGTAATGCGTCCTTATCCACTCTATCGTCCTGAGCGCAACCCTGTGCCCCTTGTGAATTTTCCAGTTTATCAGTGGCTGCCAGTAGCTGGAAAGCGCGTTTGAAGTTACGATAAGGTAATCAAATCCATCACTTTCCTTTCGCGATGTCGCCTGAATTTCGTCGGAATTTAGAACGAACGATCTCAGAAGCTCGGCTCTGTCCCGACTCACGATAACCGGGGATTGTGGAATCTCTATCTCAAATTTTCGGTTGAAGATAACCTTGCCGTCCATAGGGTTATACTGGATCGGATACAGCGTCAGGCCAACGACATCCACCCCGATGAAACGACCCCGTTTCTCCTCGTAGGGATTGCGCGGGTAAAATGCGCCTTTTGCGTAGTATTCTGGCGCAGGCGAACTCAGACGGACGGTTGCGGACGATGAGTCTGTCGGCAGCTGGACGGGCGACGGTGAGATTTTGAGGTTCTCGACCGTGTCGGCCTCGACTACCCTGACGGTTATCTGGCTGTTTTCCGTTGGAAGTGCTACCAGAACCGTTTTAAACGGTATCCACGGTGCCCCGTCGATCGCCAGCATGGGCAGGCTGTCCACACTCACGAAGCTTGCGGGGCCTTTCTGCTCAATGCTGAACTCGTTAAATGTCACGGTGTGGCTGAGCTGAATCAGCAGGAGAAGCACAAAAAATCCGTTCATTCCAATGTCACCTCTCAGGTTTTGTGGAGGGATATTATAAACCGGCAGGAAATAGAAAGATCGGGGCGAGTGGATTCGAACCACCGACCTCTTGGTCCCGAACCAAGCGCGCTAACCAAACTGCGCTACGCCCCGATCGTCGAGTGGATATTATATCCGTGCGACAAGTTCCAGTCAACGACACGAGACACGTAATGTGTCAAACTTCCACCCTGTTCCTTACGGGCTCAGCTTTTTCAAAAAGCTCTTGAGTGATCGGAAGAAAACCGCTGGGTTCCTGAACCTCTTGAGGTTCTTCAAAAGAAAGATGGGGTTGAGGTAATACTTGTAGTTTGCCAGTCTGGTCAGCCGCTCAAGCCTCCTTTTCGGGAGATGGGAATAGCTGATTATCGACTGCTTCTGGACATCAACGGGCACATAATCGCCATAGACAAGCCATCCGTTGCGCTTCGCCTCATCGTAAAAGTCGGTTCCCGGGAACGGGTTTGCTATGCTGAACATCACCACACCGGGGCGAAGCTCCATCACCTTCCGCAGGGTGTATTTTATCGTGTTCTCGG
>JALVZN010000082.1 GCA_027037615.1 Caldifarciminota bacterium
ACACCTGCTCGCGAAACTGTTGAAGATACACGAGCTCCGATTTGATGCTATCTATTGTGCTGACTTCCTCTCTCAGTTTGCGGTTCTCTTCCTGAAGCATGAAAACTCTGGATGCCGTCATCACGAGTCTTGAGTATGTGGCAACGGCAGCGACCGCTGAGATCACCAGCACGACAAGCACTCCGAGGATTATGCGCGCGGTTGTCTGTGATATGAAAAATTGCTTGATGTCGCCTCTCGTCGGGATGAACATCAAGGTAAATCCATTGGTAAACCCTTTATCCGACCGCCTTTCCTTCCGTCCTCCCTCTTTTTTGCTCTCTTTTTTCTGAACAGGAGCGTCCTGCCCGTTTTCCTCTTTAATTTTCTTTCTCATCGTCAATCACCTTTATGTGGAGTTCTTTCAGCTGTTCATCTGCGACCCTATCGGGCGCGCCCTCAAAGAGGGCCTGAGCAGCTGTTGTCTTCGGGAACGCAATCACATCGCGTATCGAGCTCACTCCGGCCATCATTGCGACTATCCTGTCGAAGCCGAGCGCTATGCCGCCATGTGGCGGCGCACCGTATTCGAGCGCTTCAAGCAGAAATCCGAACCGTTTCTGTGCCTCCTCCTCAGAAAATCCGATGATCTTCATAATCCGTTCCTGAAGCTTCCTGTCGTGAATCCTTATGGAGCCTGAGCCGAGCTCAACTCCGTTGAGGACAAGGTCGTAGTGCGTCGCCCTGACCGAAAGCGGGTCATTTTCGAGCTTGTCGATGTCCTCCTCGTGCGGAGCTGTAAACATGTGGTGGGCGGGCTCGATCCTGTTTTCATCGGGATTCCACTCGAACAGCGGGAAATCGACCACCCACAGGAAACGCCACTCGTTGGGCATGTTTTCGGTCAATTTCAGGCGATTTGCGACCTCGACCCTGAGTTTGCCCGCAATGGAATGCACTCCGATATCCGGGCCGAGCAGTATCAGGTATGTTGTTGGATCATCGGGCTTTAATTCCTCTAACATCGAGGCGGGGACGAACTTGCTGAGCTGGCCGCTCGCTTTGCCGCCTTTGAATTTGAACCACAGCATGCCGCCCGCGCCCTCCGACTTAACGAACTCCGTCAGGCTGTCTATCTCTTTCCTTGACAGGTCGGCGCTCACAGGCAATGCGATCGCACGATCCCCTCTTTCGATTGCCGATGCCACAATCCTGTGTTCCGTGCCCTTGAAGTAGTCCGTAAGGTCGATTAGCTCCATCCCGTATCTCAGGTCGGGCTTGTCAATCCCAAATCGGCGCATGGCATCGAAGTAGTCCATCCTCATGAACGGCGTCTCGAGCTCGATGCCGAGCGTGTCCCTGAACATGGCTGCCATCATCAATTCGGTCAGCTGTATGACATCCTCCTGAGAGACGAAGCTCATCTCAAGGTCGATCTGGGTGAATTCCGGCTGACGGTCAGCCCTCAGATCCTCGTCTCGGAAGCACCTGACTATCTGGAAATACCGATCGAAGCCTGAGACCATCAGGATCTGTTTGTAGAGCTGCGGCGATTGGGGCAGTGCGTAGAACTTGCCCTTGTGGATTCTGGACGGCACGAGGAAATCGCGCGCGCCCTCAGGCGTGCTTTTCGTGAGAAACGGGGTCTCGATCTCGATGAAATCGTTTTGTGACAGGAAGTTACGAACGGATTGCATGGCGCGATGTTTTAAGATGATGTTCCTCTGCATTATCGGACGCCTGAGGTCGAGGAACCTGTATCTGAGGCGCGTCTCTTCCTGAACATTGATATTGTCCTCGATGACGAATGGGGGCGTTTTTGACTCGTTGAGCAGCTCGACTTTCGTTGCAACGACCTCGATCTCGCCGGTTTCCATCTCGGGATTGACCATGTCTTCAGGTCTTGCGCGGACGACGCCCTCGACGCAGACCACATCCTGCGATGATAACGATTTCACTTCATCGAAAAATTCCGCTCCGGATTCGATCACTATCTGGGTTCTCCCGTATCTGTCTCTGAGGTCGATAAAGATCACACCACCGATGTCGCGCAGACGGCGGATCCAACCGCACAACCTGACTTCCGAACCAACATGTTTTTTTCTCAATTCGCCACAAGTATGTGTCCTTAGCATGGCAATGATTTTACAGGCGATGGCACCTCGAAACAACTTGAAAATTAGCGACTTTGATGGCTGAAGTCGAGGAACGACAGAGGATTGGGCGGGGAGCACAACCTGCCCTCGATTTTGTGGCGCTGTCCCTTACGAATTAGTGCTTCGGGGCGCAAACTCACGGGTTGATAATTCGGGGCGGCGAAAGGGACAGAAATTTGAGCTGAAGATGGGGTCTCCCTTAAGTCGATGTGGCTGAACGCCGCTTTTTGTAGCGGTTTTGCGATGGGTCAGTTTTCTTGACAACCCCTCCAATCTGAACTTAAGATAAAACGCAAATGCCAACCATCAACGATGATTTTTGCTGGCTAAAAGAAGTCCTCGATCCCGGTGAATGTCCTTTCATACTTCCCGAAGAAGAGGATTTGCTTCGCGACCGAGAGAGAAGGCTGAGGCGCAGATGCGTTGAGTGCAAGAAGTTTTACGATGACATCTCAAAGCTCAAGCTGGACGGGGACAACGAAATTCTTCTTGACATCCTGAAAATTGCGCTGGACGAGCTTGCCGCCAGAAATCGCGAATATGAGCGGATGCACCAGTTCATCACCCTCCACACAAGCCGATTTGAGGTGTATCACGAGGTGCTTGCAGCCCTTCAATCCGGCCGAAACCTGCCAAATGTCGCCTACATCCTGCTTGTAGCCATAACATGCAAGGAGGGGGCGTCATTCAACAGGGCATTCCTCCTTCTGTATGATCAGGAGCGCGATGTGTTTACCGGTTTCTTTGCCCTTGGCCCAAGGACGCCTGAGGAAGCGGCTAAAATCTGGAGCGAATTAGGGGACAACTCGCTTAAAGATCTGATTTCAAAGTTCTCCGATAAGCTTTTCGAGAAGGAACGGGAGAAATTTTCCGACATCCTCGAACGGCTCATCATCCCTCTCCACGATGAGGTCATCTGGAACATAGTGATGTCCAACAGGGCCAGGAGGATAAAAAATCCGCAAAAGGGGATACTCAAGGAGATAGGCGAGATCATAGGCTCATCGGAATACGCCATCTCGCCGCTGACATCGCGGGATAAACCTGTCGGTCTGGTGATCGCCGATAACATCATCACAAATCGGCCGATAGACAAGGGTGAGCTCGAATTCCTCGAGGTTCTGACCTATCAGGGTTCGATTGCGATAGAGCGAGCCATCTACTACGAGGAGCTTCAGCGCAACATCCACGAGCTCAAAAAGTTGAATGTCGCATTGAAAGATTATCATGAGACCATAACGAGGATGGAGAAGATGTCGGCGGTCGGCGAGATCCTACATCAGATCGCCCATGATTTCAAAAATCCGGTCACCGTCATCGGCGGATTGGCGAATTTCATGCTCGATTCGATCGACGAAAGCCATCCGATGTATAGCCATCTCAAAGCGATCAAAGAGGAGGCGGACAGGCTCTCCCAGATGCTGAACTCGACGCTCAAAGCGCTGCGCGAGAAGTTCTCCCTCGAAAAGGATTGGTGGGATCTCAATGCGCTTATCAAGAAAAAGATAGATGAGCTGAGGGCGATACTTCCGCCGAACACGCGAATCAAATGGGAACTTGACCCGAACTTGCCCCGCATATTTGTGGATCTGGTGCAGGTTGAGAACTGCATCGACAACCTGATAAACAACGCCATTGAGGCCATGCCGCGCGGCGGAACACTGACTTTGAAGACCAGATGGTCGCCGCCTTTCGTTGAGATAATCGTGTCGGACACGGGCGTGGGCGTGAAGGAGGAAGTCAAGGACAGGATTTTTGAGGAATTTTTTACGACGAAAAAGCATGGGACGGGGCTCGGCCTTCCAAGCTGCAAAAAGATAATCGATGCGCATGGTGGAAGGATCGAGTTTTCGTCCGAACAGGGCAAAGGTGCAACTTTTGTTATAAAATTACCATTGGAAGGAGGCGAAGATAAAAATGGCTGAAGAGAGAAAACCCAAAATTCTGTTTGTCGATGATGACCCCAACATCAGGCTTCTTTATGAAACTGTGTTCAAAAAAGAGGGCTACGATGTGCTTCTCGCCGAGAGCGGAGAGGAAGGCAGAAAGATTGTCGATATGAACCCGGACATCGACATCGTCGTGCTTGACATAAAGATGAAGGGCGAATCTGGACTCCAGACCCTGCAGCAGCTTGTCAAAGAGAAGCGCAAGATACCTGTGATAATCTGTTCAGCGTATTCGTCTTATCAGGACGATTTCACATCGTGGCTTGCAGATGCCTATGTGGTGAAATCACCTGATTTATCGGAACTTAAGATGCAGATAAAGAAATTGCTTAACAGGAAATACAGATGAATTAAACTTTAAAAGGAGGTTATGAGCCTATGAATGAACCTACAAATGGTGGGGATGTTGAGAGGAAAGAGGGTATATCGAGTGGCCTTGCTGTCGGTATTCTGATTTTAAACCTTGTTATCCCTGGAGTTGGCACCCTGATCGCCGGGCCGGAATACAAGCAGACCGGCATCTATCAGCTTGTCCTGTATGTCGTGGGGATTGTTCTTTCTATCATATTGATAGGCTATCTTTTGGTTCTTGGTGCGTGGGTTTGGGCACTTGTGACGAGCATTGAGATTTTGAAGAAGGCTTCGTAAGGTCAACAAAATGAGGAGGAACTGAGATGTCAAAGGAATACAAGAATTATATAGGCGGCAAATGGGTGGAGTCGAAGAGCGGCAAGAGATTTGAGAGCCGCAATCCCGCCAACTGGGAGGAGGTGATCGGCACCTTCCCGAAATCCACGAAAGAGGATGTCGCTGACGCTGTTGAGGCTGCAAAAAAGGCGTTCCCGAGGTGGAAGAAGATACCGGCGCCCAAGCGTGGTGAAATCCTGCGCAGGGCCACTGAGATCCTTGTCGAGCGGAAGGAGGAGCTCGCACGCCTGATGACGAGAGAGATGGGTAAAGTGCTCAAGGAGACGCGTGGCGATGTTCAGGAAGGCATCGACACCGGCTTTTATGCGTTTGGCGAAGGCAGGCGTCTGTTCAGCCAGAATGCTCCGAGCGAGCTGCCCGATAAGCTGGCGCTCACATTCAGGCTGCCTGTCGGGATAGCCGGACTGATAACGCCGTGGAACTTCCCGATTGCGATACCTGCATGGAAGATTTTCCCTGCCCTGCTCGCTGGAAACACGGTCGTGTTCAAACCTGCTACGGACACGCCGGCCTGCGCTGTCGAGTTCGTCAAGATTTTTGAGGAAGCCGGCCTGCCTCCGGGAGTGCTCAACATCGTGACCGGCACAGGCGCCGAAGTCGGCGAGGCGATACTCAACCATCCCGACATCGGGGTCGTTGCTTTCACAGGTTCGATAGAGATCGGTTCGAGGATCGCAGAGGTTGCCGGTAAGCACCTCAAGAAGGTATCCCTTGAGCTCGGCGGCAAGAACCCGCAGATAGTTATGCCTTCAGCCGATGTCGATCTCGCTGTCGATGGCGCACTCTGGGGAGCTTTCGGCACCACGGGCCAGAGATGCACGGCGACATCAAGGCTCATCATCCATGAGGACATCTACGATGAGTTCATGCACAGGTTCATCGAAAGGGCCAAGGGACTTAAGATCGGAAATGGACTGGACGAGAGCGTCGAGGTTGGCCCCGTAATCAACGAGGCACAGCTCCGCAAGATCGAGATGTATGTGAGGATCGGGCAGGAGGAAGGCGCTCATCTGACGCTTGGCGGCCACAGGCTCACCGATGGTGAGTATGCCAAAGGCTGGTTCTTCGAGCCGACCATCTTCGAGGGCGTCAAACCTGACATGAGGATCGCTCAGGAAGAGATCTTCGGGCCTGTCGTGTCCGTCATCAAGGTGAAATCCCTCGATGAGGCGTTCGAGGTCGCAAACGGCGTGAAATACGGACTTTCGTCGTCCATCTACACCAGGGATCTGCGCGAGGCCATGCGTGCCATCAACGAGCTTGAAGCTGGAATCACCTATGTCAACGCCCCGACCATCGGAGCCGAGTGTCATCTGCCGTTCGGCGGCGTGAAATCGACTGGCAACGGCCACCGTGAGGGTGGCTGGACGGTCTATGAGATCTTCACAGAGTGGAAGACCGTTTACATCGACTTCTCAGGGAAACTCCAGAAGGCTCAGATCGATACATGGGAGGACATGGAGTAAGGGAAGCTTTATAGATGGAGGATTTGTGTGCGGCGGCCGAAGGCCGCCGCACTTTGTTTTTACCACCTGCGAGGCGCCCTTCTGTGCATATCCCCCGGAGGAGCTCCGCGGCCCCGCATGCCGTTAGGCCTCGCAGGCCTCCGCATTGTCCACCTGATCTTCTGCCATTTCTCGAACTGCTCGTCCGTGAGGACATTCCTTATCTCATTGCGCTCCCTCGCTCCGATCAGCATCAGCTGGGTTCTCAGATCGCCGATCTCGTTGACAAGCTTTTCGATCTTGTTCATATCCGGATTTTTGTCCATCCAGAGCGTTCTCAGCTGGAGCCTTTTCTTGGCTATCTGTGACCTCAAGTCAATGCGCTGCTCCTGATACTTCGTGTGTATCTGCTGAATTTTCTGCACCTGAGCGTCGTTCAACCCAAGCTCTTCGATTACGGGTGGGGCTGCAAGCCCGCGACCTCCGATGACGAATGCTATGAGAATTGTGCTTATGTTGAACATCTGACTACCTCCTTTTGGCATCTGCTTAGAGCATGTTTCGCGGTTCTGAGTTCCGTTTGTGTCCCACGAGATGGCGTAATGTGTTGGGAGAGCATCCACTGTATTTCATAGGTTGGTGTTTCACTTTTCTGGGAATTCTGGAATCCTCTGGAGATAAAAATTTCTGTCTGTGAAGAAGCCAGTGCCGCATCCTTCAAGCGTCCAGGTGTTATCCTTTTTATCCCCAAAGCGTTACGACGATGTAATTCGCCCTATTGCAAAAAACGGGTTTAGCAATTAAAATATGCCTCGCAAATTTTGGGGCCGTAGCTCAGCTGGGAGAGCATCAGGCTGGCAGTCTGAGGGTCGTGGGTTCGAATCCCACCGGCTCCATTTCTTTTTATCCCCTCTCTGCGAGGGTGGCGGAACAGGCAGACGCGCCAGATTTAGGATCTGGTGGGGATTCCCGTGCGGGTTCAAGTCCCGCCCCTCGCATTCAACCTTCCCTAATTTATTGAATTCCACGGAGATAAATGCACCCGACTGCTTGACACATTTCCAGCAATTTCCTTATAATGTTGCAATCTTTCGCAAAGAAACTTGAATAAATTGAATTTAGAAAAGGAGGAACTGTCTTGAAGGGGCTTAGTGTTGATAAAATTAGAAATTTCGCATTTATAGGACATGGCGGAGCCGGCAAAACATCTCTCGGTGAGGCACTTCTCTATAAGGCTGGGGTCACAAACAGGCTCGGCAGCGTGGATCAGGGCAATTCGATGCTGGATTTCTCGGCCGAGGAACAGCGCAGAAAGGTGTCCATCAACCTCGCAGTTAGCTATTTCGAGTGGAACAAGAAATGGATGAACATGGTTGATACTCCCGGATATCTGGATTTCGCAGGCGAGGTCTATGCGGCGCTTCGTGTGGTCGATAACGCAGTCGTGGTCGTCGATGCGGCTTCAGGCGTCGAGGTGGGAACGGAAAAATACTGGGAGGCGGCAAACAGGAGGAGCTTGCCGCGCATAATCTTCGTCAACAAATGCAAGACACCTGACATTAACCTCGATCAGGTGGTGAGCGAACTCAAAGAAACTTTTGGAAACGAGGTTGTTCCGTTCCAGATCCCGATAGGGTCAGGCCCTGATTTCAAAGGCGTTTTTGACCTTTTGAACGGTGATCCTTCCGAGCTGCCCGATGAGCTCAAAGAGGAAGCCGAGGCGCGGATGGAGGAGCTGAAGGAATCGGTCATCGAGCTCTCGGAAGAGCTTATGGAAAAATACTTCGAGGGCGAGGAGATCTCGAAAGAGGAATTCAATTCGACACTCCGTCAGGGCATCGTGAGCGGAAACATCATTCCTGTCCTGTTCGGAGAGGCCAAAGACCTCATCGGTGTCGAGGAACTCCTCAACTTCATAGCCGAGTTTGGCGCATCGCCTGCCGATCTCAAGCCTGAAATCGGCAAAAAAGGCGATGAAGAGGTCGAGATCATCCCCGATCCCGACGGCCCAATGGTCGCTTTCGTGTTCAAGACATTCTCAGAGCTTCATGTCGGTGAGCTCTATTTCATCCGTATGTTCTCCGGAAAACTTGAGCCCGGCACAGAGGTTTTGAATGCCAATCTCGGCAGGACGGAGAAGGTCAACCAGATATATCTGGTTCGTGGGCGCGAGCGCAAAGAGACGGATGGGCTCATTGCAGGCATGATAGGCGCGCTCGTGAAGCTTAAGGAGACCAAGACCGGGCATACGCTCACATCAAAGGATTTCCCTGTTGTGCTTGAAGGGATTGAGTTCCCTGAGCCGTTGACATCGGTGGCCATAATCCCCAAATCGCGTGAGGATGAGGAGAAGGTCTCCGAAGGACTTGCCAAACTGCACGATGAGGATCCGACATTTGTGTTCAAATACGATACAGAGCTTCATCAGACACTTATATACGGGCTTGGTGAGCAGCATCTCGATGTGATAATCTCCAAGTTGCGGGACAAATTCAATGTATCGGTCGATACCGCTAAACCCAAAATCCCTTACCGCGAGACGATCCGTAAGCCATCTCAGGGAATGGGCAGGTTTGTCAAGCAGACAGGCGGTAGAGGTCAATATGGCGTGTGCTACATAAAGATCGAGCCTCTGCCACGCGGCGGCGGATTTGAGTTTGAAGACCAGATCTTCGGCGGCGCCATCCCCAAGAGCTACATCCCCTCGGTTGAGCTTGGCGTCAAGAAGGCGATGGAGAAGGGAGTGCTTGGCGCTAAAGTCGTCGATGTGAAGGTGATCCTCTACGATGGGAAATACCATCCGGTGGATTCGTCGAACTTCGCATTTGAGGTCGCCGGTTCGCTCGCATTCAAAGATGCAGAGGAAAAGGCTGATCCCTACCTTCTGGAGCCCGTCTATGAAGTCGAGGTCATCGTGCCCGACGAATACATGGGCGATGTGATCGGTGACCTGAACGCAAGAAGGGGCAGGATACTCGGTATGGAAGCGGCGGGCAAGATGCAGAAGATCAAAGCCCATGTGCCGCTCGCAGAGCTTTATAAGTATTCCTCGACATTGCGTTCAATAACAAAGGGTAGAGGCGTATTTACGATGAAGTTCTCTCATTATGATGAAGTGCCTCGCGAAATCGCTCAGAAAATCGTTGAGGAACTTACGAGGAGAGACGAGGAGGAGAAGTGAGGTTCAGGCTCAGAGCCATTGGGATTGCAATATTGGTTGTCGTTCTAACTGCCGTGTCGTGCTTTAACGGGAAAAAGGCGAAAATACAGAGTGTCGAGGCGTGGGTTAACCTCATGCCCACCTTCGACACTCTATCTGCGCGGAAAGGTCACATCCTGATCTCTTTTGACCTTTCAAATGCCCCTGAAGATATGCTGAACAAGGTTCGGCTCAGGGGCGTTAGTTTTATTATCAACGGGACGGAAGTTGAGGATTCCCTCGCCAGATGGGAGATCACGAGCTCAAACGAGCTACACATCTACAATCTGCAATTGCAGCCGAATGACACCGTGGAGGTTGTGATAGATTACGAATTTGACGGCAAGAACGGCAGAATCGTAACTCCCGAAGCCGTCGTCAGAGCCGTGTATTGACCTTTTCGACTGTAATGCCGCTTGCTGGAGCGGTTTTTGTTGATTTAACGAAAAAACAAGGAGCTTAAGCTATGGTGAAGCTTGCATTACTGCTCCTTCTGACAGGGGCCAATAGCAAAATCTCCGTCAAGGCTCGCGATGTGCCTGACGACGGGGGTGGCAGAACGCAGGTTATTGTCGAACTGGATAGTTCATTTATCGGCGACATTATGCGGATCACCAGGATTGAGGATAACGGTGTCAAAAAGGACATCTATGTGGGCGAGATAAAAGAC
>JALVZN010000083.1 GCA_027037615.1 Caldifarciminota bacterium
CGCTCGGTGTGGTCGGCATCAAGGATAGGGATGTGGTGATGAAATTAGTTGAGAGGCTGGAGGACGAGGATTCGGCTGTTCGGAGTGCGGCAGTGCGTGCGCTCGGTTCGCTCGGCATCAGGGATAGGGATGTGGTGATGAAAATTGTTGATAGGCTGGAAGATGGGGATTCGGGGGTTCGAGAGGCGGCAGTGCGTGCGCTCGGTGAGCTTGGCATCAGGGATAGAGATGTGGTGATGAAGATTGTTGATAGGCTGGAAGATGAGGATTTGTTGGTTCGAAGGGCGGCAGTGCGAGCGCTCGGTAAGCTCGGCATCAAGGATAGGGATGTGGTGATGAAAATTGTTGAGAGGCTGGAAGATGAGGATTCGAGTGTTCGAAGGGCGGCAGTGGATGTGCTCGTTTCGCTCGGCATCAAGGA
The DNA here is from genome assembly GCA_027037615.1 of Caldifarciminota bacterium. GTDB lineage: Bacteria > Hydrothermota > Hydrothermia > B15-G9 > B15-G9 > WGAI01. The sequence goes on from JALVZN010000083.1 coordinate 422, forward strand.
TAGAGATGTGGTGATGAAGATCCTTGAGAGGCTGGAACATAAGGATTCAGATGTTCGAAAGGCGGCAGTGTATGCGCTCGGTTCGCTCGGCATCAAGGATAGGGATGTGGCGATGAAGATTGTTGAGAAACTGGAACATAAAGATTCGAATGTTCGATATGCGGCAGTGCGTGCGCTCGGTTTGCTCGGCATCAGGGATAGGGATGTGGTTATGAAAATCGTTGAGAGGCTGGAAGATGAGGATTCGGATGTTCGAGATGCGGCAGTGAAAGCGCTTGGAAAGCTCGGCATCGGGGATAATGATGTTGTGATGAAGATTGTCGAGAGGCTGGAAGATAAGGATTTGTTGGTTCGATATGCGGGAGTGGAAGCGCTTGTTAAGTTAAGCGATGAACCCGAAGCCATTGAGAAGGCTATCAAAAAAATACGCCGGTCCAGAGTGGAAACAAAAACTGGATTACAAATTGCTATACGCAAATTTAGGTAAGTTCATGAGGAGAAAACTGAAAATCAGGCAAGTCAAGCTTAAACTCCTCTACCTCTTATTACAGAAGCTTGCTGTTTTGAGGTGTCGGAAATCGATTGAGGAGTTCATCGAGTGGTGGAAATTCAGGACAGCCGTTTTGGAAGCATGTCCTCAATGCAAAACATTTTGGGAAACGGTTAAAAATGGGATGTTCGACTTTAAAGGCGCCGACCTTCTGGTGGAATCGCTGAGCCTCGTTGTGGCTGCATGGGACCCACTATCGAAAATTTTGCCTTTCCTCCCTAAACCTGTGTCGGTAATTCTCAGTTTAATCTTGAGTTTCCTTGCCATTGCGTTTTTGTGGAACTCTATTTCCCTTGCTTACAAATGCCGCATTTCATGCCCTCGAAAGGTCAAAAAGCGGCAAAATAAGAGTGTTTGAAAAAACGGCCTTTCGCTGTGGGCAGGCCGCTCGCCCTGATAGATGTAGAACAGCCTCCCCCAAACTCGTGGGCGCAAAAAACGCTCGCCGTTTACTTCCGTCTCACCGCCCAAATCTTTCGCCGTGACGGGCGCATTTTGAACCAATTTTTCACAATCTCACAGGTGGCATCGATACATCCTGTCAGGTTGTTTAGCTTCACGGTGAGAATTAAAATTTCTGCCTCATGGAGGTGATTAGAAAATGATCATGCTGACAGGGACATGGAGGTTAAAGGTCGGATTTTCCGAGATGCTTAAGGGTGGTGTCATCATGGATGTTACCACCCCTGAGCAGGCGAAGATTGCCGAGGAAGCCGGAGCTGTGGCGGTCATGGCGCTTGAGCGCGTCCCCGCAGACATACGGAAAGAGGGCGGAGTGGCCCGCATGGCGGATCCCGAGATCATCCTGCGGATAATGGATGCGGTTTCCATCCCGGTGATGGCCAAGGTGCGGATAGGCCACTTTGCTGAGGCGCAGATCCTTGAGGAGCTTGGTGTCGATTTCATCGACGAAAGCGAGGTGCTGACGCCTGCCGACGAGGAGAACCACATCGACAAACATCAGTTCAAAGTGCCATTCGTCTGCGGTGCGAGGAACCTCGGCGAGGCGTTGAGGCGCATAGCTGAAGGCGCTGCGCTCATCAGAACCAAGGGCGAGGCGGGCACTGGCAACATCGTCGAGGCCGTCCGCCACATGAGACGCATAAACAAGGAGATAGCCGACCTCACGGTGAAACGCCCTGAGGAGCTTTACGCTGAGGCCAAGAAACTTCAGGCTCCTTACGAGCTTGTGAAATGGGTCGCAGAGCACGGCAAGCTGCCTGTGCCCAACTTTGCGGCAGGCGGCATAGCCACACCTGCGGATGCCGCATTGATGATGCAGCTCGGCGCTGAATCCGTGTTCGTGGGCTCAGGGATATTCAAGTCCGAGGACCCCGCAAAGAGAGCCCGCGCCATCGTTGAAGCCGTCGCTTACTACGACAACCCCAGCGTCCTCGCACGGGTCTCAAGAGGACTTGGCGAGCCCATGAAAGGCATCGATGTCTCAAAACTTGCGGAGGATGAACTCCTGCAAAACAGAGGATGGTGAAATGGCTAAACCAAAGATAGGGATCTTCGCCATTCAGGGCGATTTCGAGAAACACTACGAGGTGTTCGACGGTCTTGGCGCAGAAGTGTTCTATGTAAAACTGCCGGAAGAATTTGAAGGGATTGATGGGCTTGTGCTTCCGGGCGGTGAAAGCCCAACGATGTCGCGCCTGATCAACACATACGGCTTGAGAGAAGCATTTGAGGGGTTGAAAAAGCGGGATGTGCCTGTGTTCGGCACATGCGCCGGCGCGATACTGCTTGCGAAAAATGTCATCGACGCGCCTGAAAACTTCTCGCTCGGCATGATGGACATCACCATAGCCAGAAACGCCTACGGGAGGCAGAGGGAGAGCTTCGAGAGCGAAATCGAGATAAACTGGAACGGGAAACAGAAGAAAATCACAGGCGTGTTCATAAGGGCACCCAAAATATTGGAATTGGGCGATGGCGTGGAGGTCATCGGGAAACTCGAAAACGGCGATCCGGTGCTCGTCCGTCAGGGCAACCTGCTCGCCTCAACCTTCCATCCGGAGCTGACCGACGATTTCACCGTGCCGGAAATCTTCATGGAGATCGTCGAGGCGTTCAAGGAGAAAGGATAATAGATCGAGGCGGGCGAACGCCCGCCTCTTTTTTCCTACCTGACCACCAGAATCTTCCTGTTTATCCTCATCGAGCCAGCCCTGAGCTCAACAAAGTAAATCCCGTCGGCCAGATCGCTTAGCCCGATCCTCGTGACGCCGTTCTGCAGCCTCAGCGTGCGGGCTTTAAGCTTTCTGCCAGCCACATCGATGATGCTCAATTCAGCCGTGATCTCCTTCGAGCTCCTGACGACGAGATACGGGGCAAGCCCGTTCATCGTGTTGATGGAGATGTCGAGGCCCGAACGGCCATCCCCTTCGTCAACGCCCGGATTGAACGGCATGAGCACGACGCGCCCGTAAGTTATCGGATATTCGCACAGATCCATCCACAACCCGTGAGGCCACCATCCGACGACCGAGTCATGATCGAGGTATTCAAACATGATGTTGAAGGTGGAATCCAGTGCAGGCGCGATGTGAGCTGGATCGGGCTCGTAGAGGTTGATCGGAACCCTGAGCTCAGCCTGATAATGGCCGGAGTTGTAGGAAATGAAGTAATTGCCTGCCATGTCGTTGCGCGGATAGCCCCAATCGTAAAACCGCTGGAAAGTCATCGGCCTCGTGGCCCATTGCCAGCCGATCGATATGGAATTTCCGCCCTCGGAAGTGTCTGAGGCCGATGTCGGCCACAGGAAATCGCCGTTATCATCAACGAAAAATGCAAACTTATCGTTCGCATCCTGTGTCAGGTCGAAAGGCACATCGACCGCAATGTAGAGGTTGGCATCGTCGTGTTTCAGGTAAACCGTTGCACCGTTCGTCCCGCCGTCCGTGAGCTGAATTTGCGTCGCATCCTCCCATTCGGCCGATGAGATCTGTCCGTCTATCACGGGCGTGGTCAGCGCAAGCGGCACAGCGACGGAATCATGCGATACAGGCGCCACATGCACGATCGCACTTGAAGAGTTGTTCGAGGGGTTGGAGTCCGGGGTCAGGATCTCGGCCTCGATTTCGTAGTCAACATCCTGATACTGAGGCGATGGTATCCAGTCCCCGAAAACGGCATCTGCCGACGCATAAGGCTGAATTTCAACCGATGTCGTGTCGGAGAACACGACCGTGCTATTTCTGAGCACCGAAACGGTCACCGAGACGGTCTCCGTGTTCTCGGAGAAGTTCACGACCGAGACCTCAGGCGAAACCGGCACGCCGGGCCATAAAGTCGTGTCGGACGGCGATATAGTGGCCACTCCGACATCGTGGAACGGCGGCCTGATTATTCTGACCGAGAGCGAATCCTCAGGCACTATCGGCTCACCGTTGAAGGAATACTGCAGGTAACGGTTCTCAGCGGAAGCGAACATGCCTATCGTGAACTCCGAAGTGAAATCGCGCGGGACGGAGAGGTAATGAAAGTCGAACCAGCCGTTCGGGTGGATGACGACCTCGAATGTGTATCTTCCATCACCCTGATACAGAGGGACATCCTTCCATTCAATCACGAAATCGCTGCCCGCCTGTGCAACGAAAACGCCGCCATCCTGAGACGCATCTTCAGGGTTCAGATCCGTCCAAAGCGGCACCACGCACACAGGTAGCCCATCCGATGGGATCTGCTGGTTGGTGGGCGAGAGCGTGTCCGACGGCGAGAAGGTTATGCCGCCGTTTGAATTCACATAGATTTCCGTGAAAGCGGTATCGTAGAACGGCAACATGAACGGCAGCGAGACCCTCGCCATGTCGTCATCACCGACATCGAGACGCTGGCCGTAAGAGCTGATCTCCGTCCACTCGAACTGGACGCTGTCCTCGATGTATGAGTCGAGGAGGTGATAGCCAAATGCGTCAGGCCCAACGCGATGCCCTGTCGTAAAAATCCTGATCGTGTCAGATGGGATGGACAGATGCCGCTCAGGCTCTGCATCGAACGCCCTGAGATACACGGTATGCGCTCCGGGCACCACCGTCATCGTGCGGTGTTCGTATCCGGCATAAGCGGAATCGTAAAGCGTGTCGTCAAGGTAGATGTAAATCCCCAACAGGTCGTCTAAAGGCGTGCCATCGGACTGGGTCGTTGGGTCATGCCATGTGATCGTCACGGTCGAGTCGTCCACATAATGCCACGCCACATCGGTGGGCGGTGCAGGCCACGGCGATCCGCCGGCATACCACCACGGCGACGGCACCAGCACGCTCATTGCCCCTGCACTGTCAACAGCACGCAAAAGGAATTGATACTCAACGCCATCGGTCAATCCCTCGATGATCGTCGATTCGACGCCCGAAGGGACAGTGGCAACCAGAGTGGAATCCGTATCAAGAATTTCAATCTCGAAGCTGCGAAGTCGCGTCCCGTCGGTGTAATGGGTGGGATCGCTCCATCTCAGGAGCATGGCATTCGGCATGTAGCAGTCGGAATAAGCCGTTATCCCCTCCGGTGGCATCGGGGTATGGGGCGGCCCCATGTCAGCGATCTCGATCGCCACGAGGATGTCATGATTGGACGAAGACGCATCGTTCTCCTGAATGATCTCAACCAGCACGGCCTTGCCCATAACGAGGTCGGTCGTGAAGGTCAGCCCGCCTGCGTGTCCGCCGAGAAATCCGTAAGGGATCACCATGCCGTCACCCGTGTATGTGCCGGTGCGCGGGTCAAATTTGTAAATCACATTGTAATACCCATTACTGTAGTCCTGCGTTGCGACCCACAGCCACGGCCCGCCGGGCGAGATGTCGTCCCACGCCATCCCGTAAACATAGTGCTGATTGGGGTAGATGTTGATCACATTGCCGTTCCTGTCAAATTCATAGATGTCTGACCTGAAGTTGGCCGTCCAGAACCTGTCATGCGCCGGATCGTAGGCAAGCGCCCTGTTCACGGACAACGGCCCGTTTATCACAACGCCAGTTGGCGCGACCGTTGAGGCGTCTATCTGGTAAATCTTTCCGTCATCATCGGTTCCGTAGATGTAATCGCCATCTGAAGCGAGATCCCTGAAGCCCCACGATGAAGTTGTCGGCTGATCGTAACTCCCGATGAGCATTCCATCTCTTGAAACCTTATAAATCTTGTTCGGATTTGCAAGTGAGTTCCCACCGGACAGGAAGAAATAACCTCCAACGAATTCCACGCCAAGAACCTGGTTGTCTCCGGTGATATGCTGCACATCCAGCCCAAAAACCGAATCTCCGACCGACAAAACCCGCCCAATAGCTGCCGCTCCTGCGTCCGAGATGTCGTCAAGCTGATGGTGGGGTGTGACCGCCTTAGGCCCCTTTGCGAATGAAAGTAAAAACACAAACAACAACTGCATAATCAAGCACCTCCTGTTTTAGGACAAGCTACAATGATACGGACAAAATAAAAAAAGCGGGAGGCATGCACCTCCCGCTTCGGATCAAAGATTGCCCAGTTCCACTTCTGGATATTCCCTGAGCTTGGAGATGATTATTTTCTTGATCTCCTCAAGCCGTTCTGGCGTCCGTGCTTCAAACCTCAGGACGAGCACAGGTTGAGTGTTCGATGCCCTGACAAGGCCAAATCCGTCGTCGAATTCTATCCGCGCCCCGTCAATATCTATCACATTGAGGTTCTGAGACTTGAAATATTCCACCAGTTCGGCAACTATCTGGAATTTGCGGTCATCGGGACATCCAACCCTGATCTCCGGGGTCGAGTAGTAGTGCGGAATTTCAGCCACAAGCTCGGACAGCTTTTTCCTGTCGCGGGTGAGTATCTCGAACAGCCTCAGGCTGGCGTAGATGGCATCGTCATAGCCGTAATACCTGTCGTTGAAGAAGATGTGACCTGACATCTCTCCAGCGAGCGGAGCATCCGTCTCCCTCAGCTTGGCCTTGAGCAGCGAGTGGCCGGTCTTCCACATCAACGGTTTGCCGCCAAGTTTTTCGATGTATTCCACAAGTCCTTTTGAGCACTTGACATCGAATATGATCATCGAGCCGGGAAACTCCTGAAGCACGGACTTTGCGAATATGCCGAGCAGCTTATCGCCGAAGATGATCCTGCCCTCCTCATCGATAGCTCCAATCCTGTCCGAATCGCCGTCGAATCCGACACCAAGGTCAAATCCGCCTTTCCTCACCATGTCCATCAGATCCTGCATGTATTTCTCGACCGTGGGATCCGGCAGATGGTTGGGGAATGTGCCATCCGGCTCAAGGTAAAGCCCTTCATACTTCACGCCGACAGCTGGATACAGCTCCTCGATGACCGGCCCTGCCGTCCCGTTTCCAGCATCCACTGCGACGCGTAGCTCGCCCTCAATCTTCACATCGTTGACAAGCCTTTCGATGTAATCGCCAGTTATCGACTTTGACTCAAGTTTACCCTTCTGGAATGTGCGCGCAAATGTCTCCTTTTCGATGATCTCGCGCAATTTCTGTATCCCGTCGCCCCATACGACATCGTGTCCGAGATTTATCTTGAACCCGTTGTATTCGCGCGGGTTGTGGCTCGCTGTGACGGCGATACCACCATGCACGGGAAGATGGAACAGCGAGAAATAGACGATCGGGGTCGGCACCGTGCCGATGTGGATGACACTTATGCCCACCGACCTGATTCCGTCTATCAACGCATCGGTGAGATCAGGCGACGAAGGCCTCACATCGTGCCCAACGCTTGCCACACTGCCGCCGTGATCGCGCAGCACCGTGCCGTAGGCCTTCCCAAGCATGTATGCCAGATCAGTCGTAATCTCACTGCCAACGATCCCGCGGATGTCGTATTGTCTAAAGATGTTCTTTGGCACTTTCATTTTCTTACCTCCGGATTTTGTGAACAGATGGAATTTTAATGCAGAAGGAGAAATTTCGCAGTCAATTATGCAGGAACGGCGATTGGCTTCGCCAGATGTCCAGCGAGCCATTTATCAGAAAGTTTAAGGGCGACAAAGGCCAGCGCTGTGCCTATCGCCGCAATCAGCGCCGAGTTGAACACGGCCAGAAGGAGTATCATAACGGCGACGGGGACGAGGAAAACCGTCGCATAAATGGCGATCAGAGAGGCCTCGGAATACTTTAACTCAACGGTCTGGCCGACCTTGAGGTCAAAATCGGATGTGGCCACCACCACATTTGACCTCTGAGCCTTGCAAAGTGCTGCGAGGGCACAATCTTTGCATTTATCGGCAGGGTTTTCGATAGATACGATGTAGTGCGAACCTCTTTTTTCGAGGACAACGCCTCTGGTGTTCATGGCATGAAAGACAAAAAGGGCGGCCGAAGGCCGCCCCTGTTCGGTTTACTGACCAACTGTATCCTGCTGAGCAGCAGTATCGACTGCGGTGGATTCCACAGCAGTGCTCTCAACCGCAGTGCTCTCCACGGCAGTTGTTTCGACCTTAGTGGTCTCAACAACAGTGGTATCGGCAGTTGTCGGAGGAGTTGTGGTCTCCGTTTTCTTGCTCCCCTTGGCTATGGCGTAAATCACCACAAGCACAAGGATTACTATTACTATCCATGTCAACGCCTTTTTCATTGTTTGACCTCCTTGTTTAATTCTCATTCAAGTTGCCCTTTTGCCATCACATCATCTGCCACAAAGATCGGGGCGTTTGCAAGGAGTGCGATAGCTATGGCATCGGAAGGCCGAATATCGACGGTGACGATCTCACTTTCACCTCTTTTGATGATCAGCCTTCCGAAAAAGACATTATGCTCAAGCTTTGTTATGGCTACCTTCTCCACCTCGCCGCCCAATCCCCTGACAATCCTGTAAAGCGTTTCGTGAGTCAAAGGCCGAGCGGTCATCTCGTTGTTGAGCGCGAGCGATATGGCTGCCGCTTCCATAGGTCCAATCCATATGGGGAGCACGCGGGTGCCATTGACTTCGCGCAAAATGACGACCGGCTCGTTGTAGTTCACATCCGTAATTACCGAGTGAACATAAACTTTTACAAGTTTTTCAGTCACATTTTAATCTTCTTCTGGTGCCACCACGACTTTGAGAGAGGCCTCGACTTCCGGATGGAGTTTTATCGGCACCTTGAAAGTGCCGGTCTGACGCAGCGCTTCCTCAAGCCTTATCATACCCTTCTCGACCTCAATCCCTTTTCCTCTCAGGGCGTTGAGTATGTCGATCGAGCTGACGGCGCCGAAGAGCTTGCCCTCTTCGCCGACCTTGACTTTTATCGTCACCGTGGTCTTGTTAATTCTGCGCGCTATCTTTTCGGCCTTCGCCTTGGCCTTCTCCTCTTTGCTCTTCAGAAGCCTCTGCTCAGCCTCCCACGCCTTGAGGTTGGACGGAGTTGCGGCAACCGCCAATTTTTTAGGTATCAGGTAATTCCTTGCATACCCGTCGGCAACTTCCACTATATCGCCCTTATTCCCAAGCTTATCCACTTTGTCAAGCAGGATTATTTTCATGCTATAAGCTCTCCGTTTTAGAGATAATAAGACTCGACGAAAGGCAGAAGCGCCATCTGGCGAGCTCTCTTGATGGCCTTAGCGAGTTTCCTCTGATGATAAGCGCATGTGCCGGTTACACGCCTCGACAAAATCTTGCCTCTCTGGGTCAGGTATTTCCTCAATCTCTCGACATCTTTGTAATCTATCTCATCAATGCCTTCGCGGCAAAATTCACACCTTTTCCTTGCCATTTTTATCCCTCCTTTTCTTGTTTTAGATCTTTAAGCAGATCTATTAGAATGGAAGATCCTCGTCAGGGACAGGCTCCTCATAATCCGGTATCTGTTCGTCCACAGACGGGATCTCGTCAGGCGGCACCTCTTCGATTGCGGTTCCGGCCTTTTCCAGAAACTGTATCCTGTTGGCAACGATCTCGAACGCCACACGCTTCTGGCCGCTTTCAGTAGTCCACTCCCTTGAGCGAAGCCTGCCCTGAACTATCACAGGGCTGCCTTTCTGAAGCCTTTCTTTGCACCTTTCTGCAAGGTCGCCCCACGCCACAAGGTCGATAAACAGGGTGTCGTCAACCCAATCACCGGTAGCCGATTTATACCTGCGAGACGAGGCCAGTCTCATCCTGGCCACAGCGCGCCCACTCGGAGTGTATC
>JALVZN010000084.1 GCA_027037615.1 Caldifarciminota bacterium
AAGGTTCTGCCATACAAAGGAATTTCCTCCGTTCTGTTACCCGCATGTTTGGTCCTATCATGGCGATGTCAACCGCAAATCGCATGTGGTTGCCAGATAACGCTGTTGTCATGAAAATTTGCAACCGAACAAGGAGGGAAAGATGGACATCTTTGTGCTGGTTCGTGGCGGTGTTGATACCGGAGAGAGCATCACCGTTACCGACGGGGAGGTTAACCTTGAAAATGTGATGTTCATAACCAATCCGTTCGATGAGTTTGCGATAGAGGCTGGCCTTCAGCTGAAAGAGAAGTTTGGAGGCAGTGTGACAGCCATATCGGTGGGAGACAAGCATGCGGAGCAGGCGTTGAGGAACGCCATTGCCATGGGTGTTGATCACGGCATCCTGATCAAGCGCAGCGACTATTTCTGGCTCGGTGCGATGGGGATAGCCCGTCATCTTGCGGATGTCCTGAGCGAGCGTAGGTTCGACCTGATTCTCGCCGGGAACATATCGACGGACATGCAGAGAGGCGGCGTTACGGCTTACCTTTCGGCCATGCTGGGCATCCCGTTCGTCCCGTCAATAACCGGCCTTTCGGTAGATGATGGCATTGCCGTTGTCGAAAGGGAAGAGGACTGGGGCAAGAGCAGCTACAAAGTTACCCTTCCCGCTCTGCTGAGCTGCGATAAGGGGTTAAATCAACCGAGATTGCCATCGTTTAGGGGAGTCATGAAGGCAAAACGGGCCAAACTTGAGGTGATAGAGCCTGCTGAGCTGCATTCGGGCGAGGCCGAAATTGCTGGAGTGGAGAAGTATGCGAGGAGCCGTCAGAGACAGATTTTTGAGGATTTTGAGCCGTTCTTCGAGGCACTCAAGAAAGGAGGTGTGCTGTGAAGGCGCTCGTTTTCCTTGAAATTCAGGACGGAAACATCAGATCCGCCAGCTACGATGCGATTGGAGCGGCGCTCAAGGTCACGCAGGATGTGGAATTCGCTGCGTTTGAGGAGCCCGCATCGACCGATTTAGGCGGCAAGCTTCACCTCATGGATACCCCGCATTTCCCGCCCAAATTCGAGGCTATCGCAGATTTCATAACGGGAAATAAATTTGACATCGTCTTTCTGCCCGGGACGAAATGGGGCAATTGGCTGGGAGCATCTCTTGCAGCTGCCCTTAACGGCGCATTTTTCAGCGACATCGTCGATTTGGAGGACAATGGGTTTAAGCGCGAGATCCTGAGCAACAAGATAAGGGCTCTCTTTAAGCCGATTGTTGCCCCTGTTGTTGCGACCGTGCGCCCCAAAAGTTTTGAATACGGAGGTGAGCTCTCTGGGGAAATCGATGTGGAAAAGGTTGAAATTGCTGCGAACGAGGGTATCGAGCTCACAGAGACCATCCCGAGAGAAGGCAATGAGGTGGATATAACCGAAGCCGACATCGTTGTGGCTGGTGGTCGCGGTGTCGGCGGCCCTGAAGGGTTTGAGCTTTTGCGCAAATTCGCCGCTTTGCTCAACGAACTGGGTTACGGGAGCGTGGCGATCGGTGCGAGCCGTGCCGCTGTTGATGAGGGATGGATCGACCACTCGCATCAGGTGGGGCAGACCGGAAAGGTTGTATCGCCCTCCGTTTACATCGCTTGCGGCATTTCAGGTGCCATGCAGCATATTGCGGGCATGAATTCGTCGAAGACGATAATCGCCATCAACAAAGACCCACAGGCCCCGATATTCCAATACGCCGACTACGGCATAGTCGGGGATCTGTTCGAGGTCATACCGATGATGATGGAAAAGCTGAAAGGTTAAGGATGGTGAAAGGGCGGCCGAAGGCCGCCCTTTGAAATCAGGCAGGTATTATCTTGAAAGCTATGTGGCACCCCTCATCGTCCTGAACCATGGGTGCCCTTTCGTGGGTGACCATCTCCACCGTGGCCTGACCTTCAAGCAACTTTTTCAGATATTCGTGCATCATACCGGGATACGGACAAAGTGTGCCTTCAAGCTGCGCTCCACCAACTCCCTTGGGGCAGAATTTACATGTGTTTTTGTAGATCTTTATGCTGAGTATGTCCCCCTCAAGTTTTATCTCTTTGCGGACGGCTAAATCGAGCATTTCGACAAGCTTTTCGAGGAAAAATTTGGCCTTCTCGTAAACATCAGCTGGAGCCTGGTTCATAAGCCCTCTAAGCCTCGCACATTCGCTTAAAGAGCGCCCGGCTCGCCTTGACGCCCACAGCACATTGGCCTGATTTAGAAGTCCCATCTCGTTAAGGCCTGCAATGAAAGATGCGATGAAAATGTTGGTAGCCTTGAGTTGCCTTTCCCTAGCCTTTTCTTCAATCTCCATCATGGCTCCCTCTCGGTTAGAGCACTTCGTTTATCGTTGGCTCGACCTTTCTTGCCATGTATGTCACCATGCCGATAGGAGTTTCACGTCTGGAGATAATTATCAGCGTCTTGTAATTGCCTATCTTCCTCATGTAGATCTGCCTTTTGTCGCCCTCGACTATCAGGCCGTTTATTCCGCCAGTATCAAGCTCCTCACCTACTTTTATTGCAACATTGGCAAGGGATGTGAGGATACCCCCTATAAGATCAAGGTCGCTCTGGCCCACAATACCGCTTGATGAAAGCACAAACCCGTTGTTATCCACAAGCAAGGCTCCTTCTATCCCCTCCACATCCCTCACAATTCCAGCCAATATCGCTTTTATCTTTTGCTCAATCGATTCCATCCCTTTTCCCCTCCTTCTTTGAATGTTTAATAAACAAATAAACATATTCTTGACCAGTTAATCATATAGCCAGCGCGTCAAAATTCCAACTTTGCTCATGCGCATCAGCTCTTTATCCGAATTCTCAATGCCATTCCGATGGCTGTGAGCAGGACATACCACAAAATCACACTTGAAACGGCGGGGTTAAGGCTCACTGTGCTGAAGGGAAGCTTTGCGAACAGGTTTGCTGTGAGTATGAGCAGCGATGCCGCCAGTTCAGCAACGCGGTAAAACGGCGTCATGCCTGTTGCCAACGCCGCTATCGTCTCGGCCAGTGCGAGCCAGAGCAACCATCCGCCGATGTAACTCGTTATTGGGGATACGGTTGAGAAGTATCCAATTTTCAGGGACAGAATTGGTGCCGTGTATGCCATCGCAGCAAAAGACGCCATCAACGGAACCGTTAGCCACCTGAGAGGCAAATTCTTGTAAAGCGGATAAAAGAGGAGTATCCCGAATGTGGCAAGGTAAGAGAGTTGAAACCCGATGTTGAACAGGTAGAACGGGTTGATGAAAAGCGTGATAAGGCCGGCAAGCGCCATGGTATTGATCGGATATGACCGCCTGCCGGAGACATAAGCCAGAATGAAAGCCCATGCCATCACGACGGCTCTGAGGATCGAAGGCGTGTAGCCGACGACATACCCGTATCCGAGCAGCAGGATGCCGGAAATCACAGAAGCTGTCGATTTGCCCACCCTCAAAAACCTCAGGATCAGCAGAAAAATTGTGAAAAGTATGCCGATGTGCAGCCCGGAAATGGCGAAAAGGTGATATATGCCAGCCTTTTTGAAGTTCTCTCTGAGCAGGAACGGGACACTGCGCCGCTCCCCGATCGTAAACGCCAGCAGCACCCCTCTCGCGAGGGAATCGCCGATGTTTTCCTGAAGGTCTAACCCGATGACCCTCCTGATGTCTGCGTCGAGAGAGGACAGCGGCGTAATCCTGTGCAGGTGCTCCACATCGAAGGTGTGAAATACGCCGTTTCCGATGAGGTAATCGTTATCTGTCTGGGCGACGAACCCGATGGCATCGATCTTCGTGCCTTTCTCGAACGCCGGCGGCCATACGCCGACGAGGGCGTGGTATTCAACCATCCCGCTGTCAGTCATCAGTGAGTCAACGCGGGCGATTGAAGGCGATACAGTGGTCATGGCTATGCGGATACGCTTGCCCACGAACGGCTCCATCGGCTTCTGAGTATGCAAAAATGCGAGCAAAAAACCGACTGGCACAAAAACGAGCGCATAAAAGACCGTTCGGATGAGCAGGATGCCCAATAACGCCGCAATTACGACGACGGCAATCCCTGCACGGCTTTGATGGATGGCGATGCCTGAAGCGAGGAAGATGAAGGGCAGCAGCGCAGGATACTTGTGAAGCCCCAACCTCATTCAGCTCACTTCCCGAAATCCTTTAAGCTTTCAGGATCGACCGTGAGGTATCGATACTTGCCTATGTAAAGTGTTGGCCTAACTTTATCGACTTTTATGATGGTCTTTTCGTCGTAAAAGTCTGTCTCATAATGTGTTGCTACAACGAGGCCGACGAAAAATGTATGGTCGCCGTCAAATGCTGTGTGCTCGATAAGTTCGCATTCGAAGGCAGCATAGGCATCTTTCAGGACAAAGCCGTCTATGGCGGTGGCCTCCTCGATTTCCACGCCAAGCTCTTTGATTTTGTCAACCTCTCGCCCGGAAAGGCTGCCGATCTGGTTTATGAGGCTGACCTTCTCAAACGGCAGGAAGTTGACGCTGAATTCGCCCGCTTCCATGACCAGATCGTGCGAGAACCGTTTGGGTGAGATAGAAATTCCGTAAAGGGGCGGATCGAAGGACAGCTGCACATGCCAGACAAGAGGGATGAGGTTTCGGGTATCTCCTCTCTTAATCCCGACCACTGCAACGGGCATCGGATAATTGAAATAGCTTTTGGGCAGGCCCTGAATTACCTTTTTCATAAACTTTCACCTCCTCTTTTGCTCAACTTCTGAGCCTTGTCCAGCACATCGACATAATTTCTGCGGACGGACTCATATTTGTTGTAGCTCCTCCTGATATGCTCCCCCAGCGTGTCAAGCTCTTTCTGAAGGGAGACAAGGGAGTTGGTCAGGCCTTCCATTTCGGAAAGCACTTTCTCGATATGTTTTTCTATCTGAACGCCTTTTATGCCATACAGGATGGCCTGAAGATATGCGTAAAATGTGCCCGGTGACACAGGTATGACTTTTTTGCTGATGGCGTAATCGTAAACCGCATGGTTGACGATAAAGGCCTCGTAATAAACGCTTTCTGCTGGCACATACATGACTGCAAAATCGAAGGTGCCCATGTCCGGATGCACATATCGCCTGTGGATGTCGTCGATGTGTTTCCTTATGTCAGTCAGGAACATGCGCTTGAATTTTTCCCTTTCGGCCCCGTCTGAGCCGAGCATTTTCCTGAAATTTTCTAACGGAAACTTGGCGTCGAGCGGCAGAATCCTGTTGTTTATGAAGATAGCGGCATCGACACGCATCCCGTTCGGGAGCCTGTGTTGAAAGCTGTAAAATCCCTCCGGCAAAACCTCTTCGATAATTCTCTCAAGCATGGTTTCGCCAAGTCCGCCTCTGACGGATGGCGGTTTCAGAAGATCCTGAAGTGACACGATGCTGGCTGCGAGTTCGCGGACGGAGCGAGCCATCTCCTCAATTCGGCCGAGGCTCTGCTTCACATCTCCCATCACCGCACCGGTCCGACCAAGATGCACATCAAGGCGCGAGTTTATGTCCGAAATGCGCTCCGACAGAATGGATTTGATTATCTCAAGCTTGTTTGAGATGGCGCTCACTTTCTCCTCAAGCTCGTGCCCGGCCTCGCGCTTCTTAAGGCCTGAGAGCAGCATGATGGCCAGAAAAAACGAGAAAAGGATCGAAAGGAACAGCAGCCCCATCAGCAATATCATGGTTTTTCCTCACTTTTCGTGGCGACGGGCAGGTATTGCCCCTTTGTGTCGCCGATCCCTTCGACGACGAAATTGGAAGAATCAGCCGCAGAGACGAGAATTTCAGGCCCCGTGAGGGTCACGCTTCCAGTGGTGTCTTTCACCATGAGGGTGGCGTTTCCCAGAAGATGCATCGATTTAAACCTTGACACCGAGAATTTTATCACAGCCGTGTCGGCTTTTGCGGTTCCTTTCTCCCAATCCACCTCGACGCCGCTCCAGAGGAATGCTGTGGAATCGGACTGGACGAAATAAGCGGAATCCGATGTTGTGCTCATGCTACGCGAGGTCGTTTTCACACGGTTGTATGCAAAAAATGTGTCCTCCGTGAACGCTATCATGTCAGCTCTGACCTCGATTTTCGAGGTGTCTCTGCCGATCTCGACAAAAGCGTTCCCGATTACAATGCCTTTGCGGATGTCAGGCACATACACGCCTGAGTCACCTGTGAAAACAAGGCCGTTCTTCTTGTTTTTGAGGTAGATGTTTCCGACTGCAAACGCTGAATCGCGGGTGTCAACCACTCGATCGGAACGGAGCAGGTAAACCGTGTCCTCAAGCACGGCATTTCGGGAGAAGATCAGCGATTCAGGCATTTCAACATAAATCATGGTGTCTGAGACGACTTTGTAATCGGTGCCGTGCATGATCAAATTCCCCCACAGCACGGCTTTGCGATGTGCCTCATCGTAATATCCGCTGTCAGAATGGATTTCAACATTTCGGGTCTTAACGACTACATCCTTGAGCACGAAAATCCTTTGACCGTCACGGATGAGAATCTCAGCTTGAGAGGCCGAGATGTTGCCAGAAAGAGCCGAAACGATCAAAAGAGCCGAGAAAAAGTCCAATGTTTCACGCCTTTATGACATCGATACCCATGTATGGGCGCAGGACTTCCGGTATGACGACCGAACCATCTTCCTGCTGATAGTTTTCGAGTATTGCAATGAACACCCTTGGAGTAGCCAATCCTGAGCCGTTGAGGGTGTGGACGAATTCCAATTTTCCTGTGGATTTCCGTCTGAACCTGACATTTGCGCGCCTCGCCTGAAAATCCTCGGTGTTCGACACGGATGAGACCTCGAGCCATCTGCCGAGGCCGGGAGCCCATACCTCGAAGTCGTAAGTGACGGAGGCTGCGAAGCCCAAATCGCCGGTGCACAGCTGAACCACCCTGTAAGGGAGCTTCAGCAATTTCAGGATGTGCCCGACATTCTCGAGCATGTTTTCCAGCTCTTTGTAGGAGTTTTCGGGTTTGGTGTATTTGAAAAGCTCGACCTTATTGAACTGGTGAACCCTTATCATGCCCCTGACATCCTTGCCGTATGAGCCAGCCTCGCGTCTGAAGCACGGGGTGTAAGCCACATAGTTGAGGGGGAGGGCGGATTCGTCCAGAATTTGGTCGCGATGGAGGTTGGCGAGCGCCATCTCGGCAGTCGGGACGAGGAAAAGCCCGTCTTCGTCGATGTAATACATCTCCTCCCTGAACTTTGGCAGGTGACCGGATGCGTAGGCCGCTTCCTCTTTTACAAGCACAGGCGGCATGACCTCAAAATAACCGTGCTTATGGGTGTTGATATCGAGGAAGAAGTTTATGAGTGCCCTTTCTAAAAGTGCGCCGTAGCCTTTGAGGATGAAGAAACGGGAGCCAGACATCTTGCCGGCGGTTTTGAAGTCGATTATTCCGAGCGCCTCTCCGATGTCCCAATGCGGTTTGGGCTCAAAACTGAACTCAGGCTTTTCGCCCTCGTAGCGGACGACCACATTTTCGGTCTCGTCTTTCCCGAGGGGCACGGATTCGTGCGGGATGTTAGGGATTTGAAGCCACAGCTCGCGAAATTCGGCCTCGACTTTTTTCTGCTCATCTTCGACTTCTTTGATGCGACGGCTGACCTTTTTGAGCTCAGCGATGAGTTCCGAGGCGTCGCCACCGGATTTTTTTATTCTGGCCACTTCTTCGCTTTTCTCGTTCCTCAGTTTTCTGAGGTCATCGCCTTCTTTGACCAGTTTCCTTCGCCTCTCGTCGAGTTCGACAAGTTTGTCCACTATCGAGACATCATAGCCTCTTTTCCTGAGTGCCTCAATGAGCTCCTCTCTTTTGCTTCTCAAATAAGCTATATCGAGCATTTTTTATCCTCCTTCAATGCGCTCCATCACATGGCTATACGCGAAAAATCACCATACAGTTTGAAGATAGAGCGAACCATGTTGAGGAGCGCCAATCTGTTGAGCCTCAACTTTTCATCGTCAACCATCACAAAAACATTGTCAAAAAACTCATCGATCGGCGACCTGATCTCGAGGAGCGTCCGCAATGCCTTCTCGAAATCCTCCTTTTCGACCGCATCCTGAACAAGCGGCCTGATTTCAACAGCTTTCTCGTATAGCTGCCTCTCCTGATCTTTCTCGAACAGTTCAGGATCGAGTTCTGGCAGCTCAGTGATCTTTGAGAGGATGTTGGCCACACGTTTCTGGCCAATAACCACATCCTCAAAGACATCGGGTTCTTCTTCCATGAGTTTTTTGAGGGCAAAAGCGCGCTTCCTGAGGTTAACGAGGTCGGTTTCACCTGACGCTATGACCGCATCGACGATGTCATACCTTATTCCATCTCGCTCCTCCAGATAGTTTTCAAACCTTCCAAGTATGAAGTTGAGCGTTTTTTCGGCGGTGTCACCGCCACCGAACGGCTCAGCCGCCAGCTTGGCCGCCTCACGCAGCTTCAGCCTCAGATTTGCTCCGAGTATGACATCGATAAGTCCATAGGCAAATCTCCGCAGCCCAAGCGGATCCTGCGAACCGCTCACCTCATAGCCCGTGGACAAGATGCCCGCTATGGTGTCCAGCCTGTCCGCAACGGAGAGCCATGCCGCTTCCCTGAGTTCGGGCAGTGCGTCGCCTGCAAACCGCGGGAGATGGTGTTCGTAGATAATTCGAGCTATCTTCTCAGGTTTACCTTGAGCCAGAGCGTATTCCATGCCGATCTTGCCTTCTAACTTCGTGAACTCTTTGCCATCCCGTATCATCTCGGTTGTGAGATCGGTCTTTGACAGGAGTGCGCCTTCCTCAAGTGCGGTTCTGTCCACATCGGGATCGTCAGCAGCGAGTTTTAAAGCGAGCTCTTTTATCCTCATGACCTTGTCGTAAACGGAGCCGAGCCCTTCGCGCCACACGATGTCCTTGAGCTCATCAACCCGTTCCTCAAGTTTTTTCTTCAGGTCCTCTTCGTAGTAAAACCTTGCGTCTTCAAGTCTTGCCCTGAGCACTTTTTCGAGCCCCGGACGCATAAGGTCGGAATAATCGGCGAGGTTGTTGGTGACAGCGACAAAGTAGTTCATCAACTTGCCCTCGCTATCGACCACGGCGAAATAACGCTGATGCTGTTTCATCGCGGTGATCACAACGACATCGGGCAGCTTCAGATACTCGCTGTCGAAGGTGCCGAGAACGCCGCTCGGCCACTCGACGAGGTTCGTCACTTCATCCACAAGCTCATCGTCCTCAACAGGGCGTCCGCCGACTTCGGCAGCAGCTTTCGTGACGGTCTCGATAACCGCCTCCCGCCTTTTGCGAAAATCGGCGATCACATGAGCATCCATAAGCACCTTTTCGTATTCGTCAGGCGAATTTAGTTTGATTTCCCTGTTGTCGATAAGCCTGTGCCCGCGAGTAATGTTAGAGGAGCGGACTCCGGCTATCTCGAACGGGATAACGGTTTCCCCGAACAGCGCAACTATCCACCTTATCGGGCGCGCGAAACGGAAAGAATTGGCCCAGCGCATGGATTTGGGGAATTTTATGGAGCTGATGGCTTGAGGCAGGATCTGCTTCAGGATCTCGATTGTGTCCATCCCGCCTTCTTTAACTTTAGCCGCTACATATTGTTTTTTGCCCTTTTCCACGGTGTAGAGCTCCGATACATCGACTCCGGCCGATCTCGCAAACCCGATAGCCGCTTTGGTCGGGGCGCCGCTGTCGTCAAAAGCCACTTTTGCAGGTGGGCCAACGAGTTCCTTTTCGATGATGTCCTGTTTTTCGGCCACATCATGGATGATGGCGGTCAGTCTTCTCGGCGTCGCAAGCCATTTTCCCTCTCCGTGCCTCACATGTGCGTCGTCGAGCGCCTTTAAGATGCCATTCAATAACTGCTCAGCGCCCGTATTCACCATCGATGCTGGAAGTTCCTCTGTTCCAATCTCTATCAAAAGTTTTCTTGCCATATCGCTGGAAATTATACTGTCAACTGGAACCAAATTGAAGCGGACGAGAAGCGTCATAAAAAAGGTACGCGAAATGGAAAGGA
>JALVZN010000085.1 GCA_027037615.1 Caldifarciminota bacterium
GACACGGGTTTAAACCCGTAGAACCTCACAGATGGCAGCCCTTTGCCGTCCATGAATCGCCTGAAAAGGTATTCGTCAGCTGCCATGTTCCAATTCGGCGGGTTCTCGGAAAAAGGTATGAATCTGATCTCCATTTTTCCTCCTTGCTTAATGCATTACCAAAAGTACTAAAATTTTACTTCTTCCTCCCCGTTGTTTTCTAATTCACTCCTTGCTGAATGGGGATATGTAGGGAAGTAATGACAATTTTTGTTGAGAGCATAAATGCAGGTCGTGGGCTAATGGGAAAGGTACAGAAGACACTTTACAACTATGGAGTCATTGGAGTTCAATCTATTTATTCAGCTGAGAGATTTAATCGACCGATGGATGCGTAAGTGGAGGCGTGGATAAGGTCAAATTTTTGATAGAAGGTTCCAGTTGATGAACATAAAATTATAGCTTGAAGGTTTAGATATCGGATGAATTATTACAAAATTTGTGGGATAAGATTTGTGGAATAAGTCTCACTTCTGCGTGTCCTAACAGGGGGTTTTAAATTTTAAAAAGAATTTCGATCACAAACAGAACGGCAAATAGCCCAGCAAAAGTTGAAAAAAATAGCAGGTTGCAGTATCTTCTGTGACCCACAGAGGATAAGGAGGAGATTGCTATGCCCGCACCAAAACGGAGACATTCGAGGGCCAGAGGAAGAAAAAGAAGGACACATTACAAGGCAACATTAAGAGGAATTTCGTATTGTCCCAATTGCGGCAGCCCAAAACTTCCTCACAGAGTCTGCCCTAATTGCGGTTATTACGATAACAAAGTTGTCGTAGTTGTTAAAAAGAAAGAATCATCTGCTGCCTGAAACCACCACCATGCACCTTAAACATCGGTTTAACAAGCACTCGCTTTAAGCGAGTGCTTTACTTTTAAGGAGGTGTTAACATGGTTTTCGTTTTTATCGTCTTCTTTTCAATGTGGATACCATTTAGATCCGCATTTGACACGCGAGAATTCAACATCGACTACCTCTTACTTGAAAGGGCAAGGATTGAAGGGAAAGCTGACTTCATCACATCCATAAAGCCGATTTCAACGGACGATATTGCCCCTCTCTCCATTTACTCTCATGATGAGCCGAATATGTTTTTGCGCTTTCGGTTCAGGGACTGGGGATTTCTCACACACGACGATGAGGTAGATCGAGAGGGCAAATACAATTATGAGAACTACCTCCACCTTTACGGCGAAGCTTACTGGCGACATGGCAAAATCGAGCTTTACCATTCAACCGCTTTGTTCAACGAACAGAGATACCATTCTGTGGAGTTCAGGTTTTACGATCCTCTCATAAACCCGGATTTTAAACTCTACACTTTTGACGCCCAGCCTCCAATCGGCCATGTCAACCTGTTCGATGTCAGGACAGACATGTCTTTTTTGCATTACAACGGCTCTTTCGTGGATTTCGCTGTCGGGAGGTTCCCTGTCAGGCTCGGGCCGGGCTTCAGGAGCTCGCTTTTTCTTTCGGGTTACTCGCTGCCGTTGAACTATGTCTATAACTTTAGATTTCACAACAGATATGCTGTTTTCATGGCAGCTTATGGGCTGTTTCCCGACACAATAAAAATGAAGCGGTTTGCGTATCAGAGACTTGTCATCAAATACCGCAATTTGCTCGAAATTGGTTTCAATCAAGGCGTTATATGGGCTCAAAGTGACCCGCTCAAATACATAAACCCGATCGACCTTTACTACATCGTCCAGCGTCGCGGAGAGTCCAACTCCGACAATCTGATAGGTGGCATGGACATCTCCGTGTTTCTGAAAGGCAAGGCGAAGGTTTATGCCGAGTTCCTTGATGATGATTTCATAGTGACTTCGGATTTGCCAAGTAAATACGGCGTGATGGTCGGCGCTCATGTCCTGGATCCGCTTAACATACCCCTGTCCGATCTCATAGTGGAGTTCACTCACATAAATCCGTGGACATACCCTCATTTTTACAGCGATTACGAGTCCAATCCTGAGGTGCTCGGCTATCCGATCGGTTTCTGGGGCGGCCCGGGATGCAACGACCTTACCGCTGACTTTTTCAAGTTCACCGATATCAGACCCAACTCTGTGTCAGGTTTCAGGGTGGGCTACGAGTTCCTGCAGCACACTCAGCTTGACATGAGGACAGGGGCAGGTGTCTCTCAACCCTTTGAACCGGATTACCATTTCGACATCAGGAACTCTATCCACTTTTATGTTTTTCGGAGAAGCGAGAAATTCAGCTTTGAGGGCGGCATTGAAGCGACCTTCATGAGCGGTGAATACTTCAAAGGGAACAGAATGGCCGTTAGGTTCAACATTAGCTACCTGCCGATCACGATGGATTTAGACAAGCTCCTGTAGGCTATTCCCTTATCACGCTGAATGTCTGCTTGCCACGATATGTCCTGCCGTTCGAGGCGGCAAGGGCAAAATAGAGGATGTAAAGGCCGTCCTCCAAATCTGAGATGTCAACGACCACCTCGCCCTTTTGTGCAGGATGCTCTCTTGTGACCTCCATGCATTTCCATCCGGTCTCATCGTAGATTTTTATCGTGATCTTCAACGGTATCGCATTGGTGTGATATGTGACGAGGAGCTCGTCGCCTCGATGCGGGTTTAAGGCTGTCTTCTGGATTGCGAACAGCTTGCCTTCAGGCGGTTCGACTATGTGGCTTACCGAATTGGGGACACCGGGCGTGGCACCGTCAGGAGATTCGCTTTCCGACCAGTTGTATTTCTCCCAGCCCGCTATCTCCGGCGAAATCCGTTCTATGGATCTTCCATCGCGCCCGCCCCACGACGGGGTGTAAGGGACAGAATCAAGCAATATCCCCGAAGCCTCCATGAGCATGACATCATCCCCGTTGTTGTTCAAAGAGGGGAATTCGCTCAGGCACAGGCAATCCACGCCGGGATAGGCCGTCCTGAAGGATGTGTCGCCTGAGAGGACGATGTATCCGTGCGGTTGCAGGTAAATAGAATCCGAGATGGGGTCAGAACGGTTTCCGGCCCTGTCCACAACTGCCAGCCTGTCCATAGGGAAAGGAGTTTCGCCGCGGTTGTAAAGCTCCACCCATTCGATCGGCCCTGAATAGCTTATCTCGTTTATGACCACAGGGGATACGCCGATGCTTATGCCGACATCCACGATGTTGTTGGATGTGTCCTCATCGTTCTCGCACCTGACGCCCACGGACAGCGTGAAAAAGCCTGAGAGATCGAAATTGCCTATAAACACCCGGACATCGACGGTGTCGTAAGATGCGATCACGGAGTCGATATAAAATCGGTTTGTGTCCGAACCATTTGCGACAAATGCCCAGAATCCTTGAATGTCGTCGATGCCGTAGTTCAACACTTTGAAAGACAGCTCCACATCGTCGCCGGGAATTGGAAAAGATGGGTCGATATGGAACGACTGAGGCACAACGGCAAGGTCTATCAGGACATAGACGGAGTTGCGGTAGCCGGGCGTGCAGCCGCTGCGTGACAACATCCAGATGTCGTTTTCCGGTTCCCTTCTTTCGACTGATACCCCGTCAGGAGGCCTGACAGGGGCGGGGTAGATGTCCACGACGACCCCACCCGGGCCTATGAGCCACAGGCTGTCCGAATTTGAGAGCCCGTTCCCGATGTCCGTATCGCCTGTTGACATCAAAACTGCTCCCGACGGGATTTCGTATGGCTGAGGATACTGGCCATTGCCCTCTTCCATGTATTCCCGATCCAGTATCAGCCCGTAACCGCCGGGCGGGATGACGGTTGACACAACCGTTCCGGGATAGAGCTCGATTATCGATGAGTCAGGGAAGGGGACAATCTCGTCGGTTTCCATCCTGTCTGCGAGAAAATAGTTTGCCATATCGACTGGCGAGTCGCTCAGGTTGTAGATCTCGACAAATTCGTTCCTGTCGCCCGGCGAACCGCTACCACTCTCTGTGCCCATCGGGTTCGCCATGACTTCGTTTATAATCGGTATCCCTATGACCATCAAAAAGATATTAAACATGGCAACACCTCCAGGAAAATACGCTGAAATGTTAAAGCAGATCAGTTTCAAAATCCTCAAAATAAAAACGGGCTTCCGAAATGGAAGCCCGCGAAATAATCAAATCGACAAAAACGGTTATCGACTGGCTTTCTCTCTCATTTCGGACACAATTTCTGCAATTTTTTCAACAGCCGAACTTATGGGGATGTCGATCCTGCTGCCGTCCCGCCTGAACTGGAGCTCGACAAGGTCATCTTTGACCTTGCGTGGGCTGATCACCAGTCTGAGCGGGTAACCGATAAGGTCGGCATCCTTGAACTTAAATCCGGCGGTGGCCTCGCGATCGTCCCAGATGACATCGATGCCCGCTTCAAGCAGTTTTCGATACAGGTCGGATGTGAGCTCCGATGTCTTCTTCGGATCTATCTCGATGATATCGAGCTCGTAGGGCGCAATGGTGATCGGGAGTGACATTCCGTTTTCGTCGTGGTAGAGCTCAGCTGCGACGGCGAGAATTCGACCCACGCCTATGCCATAACTGCCCATTATGATGGGCTTGCGATTGCCATCTTTGTCAGTGAAGTATGCACCCATCGATTCCGAGTATTTGGTTCCAAGTTTGAAGATGTGGCCGATTTCGATCGCATTGCTGATCTTGATCGGGGAGCCGCAGTTGGGACACCTGTCGCCTTCGACCACCGTGCGGATGTCGGCATACCTGTTGACCTTCACATCGCTATCGATGTCCACGCCGACGATGTGGTGTTCTTCCTCATTTGCGCCGACCACGACGCCCTTCATTCCCTCTATCGCCTTATCCGCGACTATTTCATCCACATCGATGTCGAGCGGGCCGACAAATCCCACGGGCACGCCGAACCTGTCGAGAACTTCATCCGGTGTGGCCATTCTGGCTTCCGGGCCGAGCACTTTCGCAAGTTTAGCCTCATTGACCTCATGGTCGCCCCTCACCATGACGAGAACCCACCTGTCGCCAACGACATACAACAGGCTCTTGACGATGAGGGCGGGACTCACATTCAGGAACGAAGAAACTTCCTCCACGCTCCGCACATCGGGCGTGTAAACCTTTTCTTTCTTCGAGAACGGGCTTTCGGGTGCAGGCTGTGCGGTGGCTTCGGCGACCTCAACATTTGCAGCATAGCCGCAGTTTTCGCAGATGGCAAGCCTGTCCTCGCCCGACTGAGCCACAACCATGAACTCCTCGGACTGGCTTCCGCCCATCAACCCACTGGATGCCTTGACGATCGTGTATTTAAGGCCGCACCTGTCAAAAATCTTCATGTATGCCTCTCTGTGGAGATCGTAGCTCTTATCGAGCCCCTCCCATGTGGCGTCAAAACTGTAGGAGTCCTTCATGATAAATTCACGGACCCTGAGAATGCCGGCTCGTGGTCGCGGCTCATCCCTGAACTTGGTCTGCATCTGATACCATATCTGTGGCAGGTCGCGGTAACTTCTGAGATAAACCCTCGCAAGATCCGTCATAACCTCCTCATGGGTTGGTGCAAGCGCCATGTCGTGGTCTTTTCTGTCCTTCAGTCGGAACATGTCGTCGCCGAAAGCTTCCCATCTCCCGGACTCTTCCCACAGTTTCGCAGATGTCAACGCTGGCAACAGCATCTCCTGGGCACCTATCGCATCCATTTCCTCGCGTATGATGGACATGATCTTGAGCATTGAGCGCCAGCCGAGAGGCAGGAATATGTAAACTCCGCTCTGATGCTGCCTTACATAACCCGCTCTCAGGAGCAGGCGATGCGATGGCGTCTCAGCCTCCTTCGGATCCTCCTTCAATGTCGGTATAAATGCTTTACTCCACTTCATGGCCGCCTATTTTAATGGATATAAACGGGTTTGGGTAGATAGCTCATTGAACCACAGGTGAAAATCGCATTGGGGAACGCCTCCATGATACGGAAATCGGGGGGGCGGCGCATTGTGTTCCTGATTTTCATCCCGTTGATGCAGAGCCAATTCACGGAAAGACTGAAAAACTCCTTTCAAGGCATTAAAATCTGATGCTAAAATAGATTGAGGTGTGACCTATGAATCCCGTTTTGAAAGTATTTTTGCTTTCTATGGCGCCGATTTCGGAGCTTAGAGGAGCAATCCCACTGGGCGTGTGGGGATATGGACTTTCGCCTTTGGAGGCCTTTGCTGTGGCCATTGTCGGAAATCTTCTGGCTGTGGTGCCGCTTCTCCTGCTGATCGAGCCGGCACACAGGTTCGCAGAGAGAATCCCTCTGTTCAAACGGATCTTCGATTGGATACTGGAGCGGACGCGCCGAAAGGGGAAAGTGGTTGAGAAATACGAGGCGCTCGGATTGATGCTGTTCGTTGCTATCCCTTTGCCGGGCACAGGTGCATGGACGGGCGCATTTGCAGCGTTCCTTTTCGACATCCCGTTCAAATACTCGCTGATAGCAATAAGTCTCGGTGTCCTTATCGCGGGCGTAATCGTGACGGTTTTCGTTGCGGCTGGACTTGCGGGCGCAGTGGCGGCCGGCGCTATCCTGATAGGCGTGGCTCTCTATAACCTTTACAGGAAACTATGAGGAAATACCTGAAAACTGGAATTTTACTTGCTTTGTTCGTGGCAACTTCAGGTTGCATCTACTCGTTTTCCGGATTTTTCCCCTCGAGACTTAAGGATGTCACGGTGACCGTCTTCAAGAACAGGACGATCCAATACGGGATTGAGGATCAGGTCACCGAGGCGTTTATCGAAGCCATAAAAAATGACGGCAGGTTGACAATAGTCGATCCCGAGAAGGCCGCAATGCGGATAGACGGTGAGATCACAGGCTACCGAAAAGATCCGTTCATCTACGACGAGAGCGGAAATGTCACAGGCTACAAGGTCACGGTGACCGCAAACATCACTTTCTTCGATGTTCAGGCCGATTCCGTTTACATGAACGGAAGATTTACCGGTTGGGGCACCTACGATGAGACCTCTGAAAGCGAGATGGATGCAATCAAAAAGGCCGTTAACCAGATCGTTCAACAGTCTTTGAGATCCCTTTTTGCAAGGGGGTTTTGATGCGCGTGATGATCTTATGGCACATGCATCAGCCGATGTATGGAATTAACAGGGATGCGAGCGGCGCCAGATTTTACCCGATGCCCTGGGTCTTCGTTCACGGGATACGCGAATATTACGACATGATCGAGATGGTCAGAAGGACGCACGCGCGCGTCACATTTAACCTTGTCCCTTCGCTTATCCTGCAACTGGAGGATTACATCTCAGGTAAAGCCAACGATTTGTGGATTAAGCACTTCCTTAAACCAGCCGAACAGCTGTCCGAGAGGGAGAAGGAATTCATCAGACAGAATTTCTTTTCGATGAATTACGAGAACTTCATCAAGCCATATCCCGAATTCGCAGCGTTGTTGGGCAGGCGAAACGACAGGTTATCTGTGCAGGAATACAGGGACATTCAGGTCTATTGGATTCTTGCACAGCTCAGCGCCTTCTACCACAGAGAAGATGCTCGTGTGAAGCGCCTTGTCGCAAAAGGCAGGGATTTCTCCGAATACGACAAGGCCGAGGTGTTCGGAATAGCAATGGAGATCATCGGGAAGACGCTCAAACTTTACCATGAGCTTGCGGCTGAAGGCGTTATCGAGGTGTCAACGACCCCGTTTTACCATCCGATTTTGCCCCTCCTGATAGACATCCGTGTGGCCAGAGTTTCCATGCCCGATGCGCCGATGCCGAAGGTGGACTTTCGGCACCCTGAAGATGCTGAGCGGCATGTCGAAACGGCGCTCGAATTCATGAAAGAGCGAGGATATCGGGTCAACGGCATGTGGCCTGCTGAGGGCAGCGTGTCGGAAGATGCCGTCTCCGTGTTCTCAAAATACGGCGTGAGATGGATCGCCACCGATGAGGGAATTTTGAAGCGGAGCGGCATGGACGATCTACACAAAGTTTATGCGTTCAAAGGCGTTAAGATGTTCTTCAGGGATCACGGGTTGTCCGACGCCATCGGGTTTACCTACCAGAAAATGCAGGCGGAGACGGCGGTCGATGATTTCATCATGCACCTTGAGAACATCAGGCGAGCCAGGCCAAATCCCGTCGTCTCGATCATACTCGACGGCGAAAATCCGTGGCCCGGTTACCCCGACGGAGGGCTCGACTTCCTTGAGCTCATGTATGATAGGCTGAAAAATAATTTTGACCTGATTACACCGTCGGATGTCGGCGATGATGAGGTTGTTGGACTTGAGAGGCTGTTTCCCGGCTCGTGGATAAGGAGCGATTTTTCGATGTGGATCGGCAATTCGGCCAAAAACAGGGCGTGGGAGGTGTTGCATGCGGCGAGAGAGGAGTTCGGTTCGCTGGATAGCTTCGACGCGGCCGCTTCCGAGTTTATGGCTGCCGAAGGCTCGGATTGGTTCTGGTGGTATGGCGATGTGGGCAATCCCTACGGTGCGCTTTTTGATGAGGTTTTCAGAGAGCACCTGAAGCGCGCGTTTGAGCTTAAGGGCGTGAATGCGCCTGATGTCTTAGATGAGCCGATACAGAGAACGGAGGAGCCCGTTTTTAAGCCGAGTGGGGAGATCCATCCCCGACTTGATGGGAAAGTCTCAAGCTATTTTGAGTGGCTTTACGCTGGAACGGTCGATTTTGCACGGGGATGGACAGGCACGATGATGCCCGGCGACCTTGTCCTGCGCTCGTTGATGTTTGGAACCGATGGCGATAACCTTTATTTCATGTTTCAAGCGGATCGACCTATGACGGAATTGCTGGGGACTAACGCCCTGAGGGTTGTCTTCAAGGATGTCGATGCGGAGCTCATCATTAACAATGAACGGGCGATATGCAGATGCGGAGGCAGGAATGAGGAGCTGAAAATGGGGCTTGCTGATGTTGTGGAGGTAGCTGTCCCGCTGAAGCTGTTAGGGAGCCGAAAAGACTATGAAATCAAGGTTGAACTTATGGACGGGCAGGAACCAGTTGAGCGCCATCCGCAATCAGGATGGTTTAAAATTTCCATCGAGCCCGACGATTGGCCTTTATGAAAAATTTAAGGGGATATGCGATGACATTTGATCAATCTTTTACAAGCATTGCGCCATATTACGATCAGTTGATGCAGGACATAAACTATGAACTCTGGGTCGATTACATAGAGGAGCTTTTCGAGCTTTTCAATGTGTCCCCGAAGAGGATACTTGATGTCGGTTGCGGCACAGGTAATCCCACTCTCATCCTTGCAAGCCGCGGCTATGAGGTGGTTGGAGTTGATTCCTCCAAAGAGATGCTTGAAGTTGCAAGGGAAAAGTCCAAAAACATGCAAAATGTCCGATTTTATCACGGCGATGCACGAAATTTTACCCTGGACGATGAGGAGCCGTTCGACGCTGCCATCTCGCTGTTCGACAGCCTTAACAACATCACCACCGAGGGGGAACTGCTATCAGCGTTTTCGGCGGTTTTTGAGCATCTGAAGCACAAAGCGCCTTTCCTGTTCGACCTGAATACCATTTATGCACTCGAAAATTACTGGAGCGATAAAATCAGAGTTCGGGAACAGGGGGAACTGGTTTCTATATGGCGGACGCGCTTTTTCCACAGGAAAAGGATCTCTGAACTCCACATAACGCTTTTTGTCCCTGTCGATAAGAAGACTTACAGGCGGATCGACGAAATTCATATCGAAAGGGGCTACAAGATCTCGACGATAAAACGACTGCTGCGCAAAGCTGGTTTCAGTGAAGTTTATGCTTTTCAGCATCTTACTCGCCTGCCGGCATCTGAACAAAACATGAGGGTCATGTTTGTTGCGAGGTAAACCATGAGATACTACATCGCAGACCTTCACATACACTCGCACTACTCACGGGCCACATCCCGTGACATGAACATCGATGGCATAGCGCATTATGCGAGGATCAAGGGGATCTCGCTCGTCGGCACAGGCGACATCCTGCATCCGCTGTGGAGGAAAGAGCTGCGGGAGAAGCTCTCG
>JALVZN010000086.1 GCA_027037615.1 Caldifarciminota bacterium
GCTGGTGGCGGCGCATCCCGTGTGGCCGGCAAGCGGAGCAGGACATCCACGCCGAGACGCACGATTAAGACTATCGTGGTGGACGCCGGTCATGGCGGAAAGGATCCAGGGGCAATAGGCTATCACGGCACACTTGAGAAGGACATCGCTCTGGCAATAGCCAAAAAGCTGAAAAAAGAACTGCAAAAGCGCGGATTTAAGGTGATTCTGACGCGGAGCAGGGACCGCTACCTCACGCTCGAACAGAGAACCAAAATCGCAAATGACGCTCATGCCGACCTGTTCATCTCAATCCATTGCAACTGGAACCGTAAGAGCATCGTTGGCGGCACGGAGGTGTATTTCCTCTCGACGGCGAAAACGACATGGGAGCGTGCGGTAGCCATGCGGGAAAACGCATCTTTCATGAAATACAACGGGAACAAGGACAAACTCAACAAATTGGACGCCATCCTGCTCGATATGGCACAGACCGAATTCCTCCAGGAGTCCGAAGACCTCGCAGGCTACATCCAGCACGGCATCGTCGCTCGCACCGGCCTGCTCAACCGCGGCGTCAAACAGGCAGGCTTCTATGTGCTTTACAAGGTGTTTATGCCCGCCGTCCTCGTGGAAACCGCTTTCATATCCAACCCGGTGGAAGAGCGAAAGCTCAAGGACCCCGATTTCCAGTGGCGCATTGCGAGAGGCATAGCCGATGGCGTCGTGAGATTCAAATCGGCATACGAGAGGTGATTGCATGGCGACGATAGGCGTGTTCGATTCCGGACTTGGCGGCCTGACCGTTGTCCGTGAGCTGCGGCGGCTCATGCCAAACAGTTCGATAATCTACCTCGGCGACACGGCTCGTGTCCCTTACGGCACGAAATCCGAGGCCACCATCAGGAGATACGCCGTTGAGGATGCCGAATTTTTGCTCAGGCGCGAAGTGGATGTGATCGTCATCGCATGCCACACCGCCTCCAGCATCGCATCCGATTACCTGAAGGCTCTGCATCCCGAAACCGAGATCATCAGCGTGCTTGAGCCGAGCGTCAAAGCCGCTGTTGGAGCTTCCAGTTCGGGCAAAATCGGCATAATCGGCACGACAGCCACCATCCGAAGCGGAAAACACAAATCGGAAATCCTGAAATACGGCGACTTTCAGGTGATAGGCAAACCGTGCCCGCTGTTCGTGCCGCTCGTCGAGGAAGGGCTTATCGAGGGCCAGATCCCGGAACTCATAGCCGAAATGTATCTCGAACAGCTGAAAGGCCAGATCGACACCATCGTGCTCGCCTGCACCCACTACCCGCTTTTGAAACCTACCATCAGGAAGGTCATGGGAGACGATGTCACCTTAATTGATCCATCAGAGGAAGTCGCAAAGGTCGTCAAGCAGAAGTTTGACGACGGCGATGAGAAAGGCAGCCTTGAGGTGTATCTGACGGACATCCCACCGGGCTATCTCGCCCTGATCGAGCAGTTTTTGGGCGAACCTCCGGATTCAATAGTCAGGGTCAGCGTCTTCGAATAGCGTCACTTTTCGGGGTAGAAGATCATGAAATCGTCAAATTCTATGCCCACGCCGCTGAGCTTCTGACGGATTTTCTTGGCGATGATGTGCGATGTCTTTTGAATTTTCGAGAGCAATTCCTGCTTTTTGTAAGCCTCAGCGTATCCGAGGGCATAGGCCTCATCGAGCCTGTCAAACTCATACCATTCTATGTTGTGGACATCCGGATGGATGATGACATCGCCGATCAGTTTCTCAAGGTAATTCAACCTGTCGGAAGTTATGGCATCTATGCGCAACAGCACCTCAAATGCGCTCTTGTATTCGGTTTTTCTGCCAATCCCCTTGCTAACATCCACACCGATGACGACATCTGCCCCCATCGCAAGTGCCGGCATAATCGGAACTTTCTGAGTGGCGCCACCGTCAACCAGAACCATGTTGTCCAGCGGAACGGGTGGGAATATGCCGGGGATGGAGCCGGTCGCCTGAACTGCCTGTCGCAAGCTGCCTTTGACCAGCACCACATCCCTGCCTGAGACGAGGTCTGTCGCAACATAAGCCGTTTTCATTGGCAAATCGGTGATGTCAATATCGGGCAGAAGGTCGGCTATTGAATCAGCTATCAATTTGCCCGATATCAAAGACATGTTGACGAACCCTTTGGCGATCATGAAAGTCTCGCGGACCGAATTCGCCGCCTTGCGGATTCTGGATGCCTCTTTCTCCACCGAGAAGTCCTCAACTTTGAGATTGCGGTATTTCGGGCTATCCAATAGCGTTTTGACCTCATGGACAACTTTTTCGACCGAGCCGTAATAGGCGTAAAGTGCAGCGACAAGTCCGCCCGCACTCGTCCCCACGATGAAATCGAACTTAACGCCCATTTCTTCAAGTGCTTTGATGACGCCGAGATGAGCCCATCCGCGCGCCCCTCCGCCGCCAAGTGCAAGTCCAATCCTCATGTTCGTTATCCTCCTGTGGTTTCACGGTTACAGAACGAAGGAGGGGAGCTTTTGCCCCCCCTCACCATCAAAATCAAGCTGCCTCTTTCTTGCTCGTCAGCAATGTGACGATCACGGCAAATATCAAGCTCGCCGTGAACGCTGGAGCAAGCTCATAAATGATCGAACTGAGCGCTTCCACATTGTGCCACACGATGGTGACCACGCTTCCCACAATCATCGCTGTCAGGCCGCCCCACTTGTTAAACCTCTTCCAGTAGAGGGACAACAGGACTATCGGCGCAAACGATGCCCCCATGACGCTCCATGCGTAGAGCACGAAGGTGTAGATGACCTTGGGCTGAAAGATAGCGCCGAGTATCGCAATCAGAGCCATTGCCACGATCACGAGGCGCGTTGTGACGACAAGCGTCTTTTGATCAGGGCGTTTCCCTTTGAGCTTCAGCCAGAGATCGTTAACGAGAGCGGTCGATGCATACATGAGCTGAGAGTCTGCTGTTGACATGATGGCGGCCGTGATGGCAGCAAGGACCAGCCCGGCGATTATCGGCGAGAAGTGGAAAATGGTGAACGCTGGCAGTGCCTTTTCGGGATCCTTCAGGTTCGGCAGGAGCACCCT
>JALVZN010000087.1 GCA_027037615.1 Caldifarciminota bacterium
ACGAAGGAGTTTCTCAAAAGGGTGGATGAGGTCAACCGACTGGCGAAGGAAGTCGCTGCCGCGCACAGGGAAAGGGCGAAGCTCCAGAAGCGCCTCGATGGGCTGAGAGCAAAGAGCGAACAACTCACGCGTCAACTCAGCCAGCTCAGGGAGCAGAAGGCAGGGCTCGAGGCCAGAAAGACGATGTTACAGAAGAAAATTAGCGAAACGGAGCAAAAAATCCATGAGCTCATCGGGGACAACGACCCGAACGAACTTGTGGAAGAGCTCGACGAGAGACAGGCCGGGCTTGAGGAGAAAAACCAGAGGTTGAAGGAGCGCCTCGATGCCCTCAGCAACGAGGTCGAGCGCTTGAACAGCAAAATCGAGAGGCTTAAGGCCACCAGGGACGCCAGAAAGGCTGATCTGGAGAAGGTTACGGAGACGCTTTCCGCTGAAGCCAGCGCCAGAGGCGTGTCCATCGAAACGCTTGAGAGCCAGATACGGTCGGCCGAAGAGCGAAAGGCGATGGAGGAAACCATCAGGTCGTGGGACGAAACCCGTTCTCGCTTCGAAAATGAAGTCGAACGGCTGAACGCAGAACTCGATGAATTCGAGATAGATCCGGCATACGCATCAGGGATGTTTGAGAAGGTGAAAGGCGCAATTCAGAAGCTGAAAAACAAACTATCGGGGCACAGGCACAAGCTTGGAGAGCTTTCAAACAAAATCGCCCACATAAAGAAGGAGCTCGATGAGGTCAAAAGGCTCAAGAAGGAGCTCAAAGAGATTGAGCCTCAGGCTGATATGCTCGAACGGCTTGAGAAGACGCTGCACGGCAAGGCACTGGTTAAATTTGCATCGAGGTTCCTGCTGTCCGAGATAATCGTTGAGGCGAACAGGTTGTTGGACAGGCTTGTGACGGGCAGGTTGAGCCTCAGCACGCCCGATGAAAACCTTGATTTCGTGATAGTTGACCACATCTCCGGCAGCTCAAGGCCTGCAAAAACCCTGTCGGGCGGCGAAAAGTTCATGGTCTCATTCGCGCTCGCCCTCGCACTTTCAAATTACATCCAGAGGGCGAGGTCGCGGCCGATCGATTTCTTCTTCATCGATGAAGGATTTGGCACACTGGACAGGGAAAGCCAGTTCGCTGTGGGCCAGGTGCTTGAGGAGATGATGCGTGAAGGCAGGGTCGTCGGGCTCATCACCCATGTGGAAACTTACAGGGAGCTTTTGCCCGCCTATTTTCAGGTCATCAAAGATGAGGAACACGGCAGCCGCGTCAGGTATGTCGGCCCATGAAAAATTGACCCCATACTCGGCTCTCATTAAACTAATTTCCTAACAGGAGCCGATTGGATGAATGACCTCTGGTGGAAAGCTATTTTGCTGTCCCTGATTTCTGTGCTCAGCTTTGCCCAGATCAGCAGTAAACCGAGAGAAAACAGCTTTGACTCTGAAGGGTCATATTTTGTTGAACAGGCTGGACGCGATCACAAATCGAACATCGATGTTACTGAAGTTCAGCCTGATTCTGAGATAATAGAACAGTATTTTGAAGAGCTCCAGAACGGCTACGACGACGCCTACCTCAAGGTGTCGGATGCCCCCCTGACGGCCATGACATGGCTCATTCACATCAAAAGGAGCAAAGAGTTTGACGATGTTGAATACACGATAAACGACGACATACAGCGCTATCTGTTTTACTTCACATCCGAGAAGGGCGTTAAGTTCATCACAAGGAGCCTGAAAAGGGGCATTTACTACTCACCCATCACCCTTGAGGTCATAGCGAGATCAGGTATGCCTGAAGAGCTGGTATTCCTGCCCATCATCGAAAGCGGATATCGGCCGAAAGCAAGGTCAAAGGCGGGCGCTCGCGGCATCTGGCAGTTCATGCGTTCCACTGCCCGAAAATACGGGCTCAAGGTCATCCGTTACCGTGTTGACGAAAGGCTGGATCCGCAGCGGTCAGCAGAGGCCGCGATGATGTATCTCAAGGAGCTGCGCGACACTCTTGGACGGTGGGACCTCGCAATAGCCGCCTACAACGCCGGCGAGCGCAGGGTGCTCAAGGCCATCGAGAAATACAAACTTCAACATCCATACGACACGCTCGTGACATTCTGGGACATCCAGTATCTTTTGCCGCGCGAGACGCGAAATTATGTGCCCCAATTTTATGCACTTCTTCGCATAATGCGTGACCCTGAGCTTTACGGCCTTGCCGAGGTGTTCGACACGCTCAAGTGCGACCAAATTCACTACGAAACAATTGCAGTTTCGGGGCCTACTGATCTAAGGAAGATTGCAAGACTTGCCGACACGCGGGTGTCAACTCTGAGGAAACTCAACCCCCACATTCTCTCGAACAGGATACCCGGAAACGCCACAAACATCGTCCTGAGGCTGCCGCCCGGCAGCCTTGAGGCACTGCTCTCAGAGCCCACGCCCTCCAGAGGATAAATCTTCAATACGGGCGCGCAGCTCAGCTATCTCTTTGCGAATGGACTTGAGCTCATCTATGCATTCTGATACGGCCTCACACACCGCATTGCGAACCATCTGCCGCAATTCATCCTCGCTCAGGATGTTCCCAAGTTCATCGATATACCTCTTAACAACTTCATGGATTTTGCGATCGAGTTCTTCTTCCATTGCGGGGAATTTTTGAAACATATCCTGCAACAAAATCGCCTCATCTGTCTCGGCGTGGTGCGAACCAAACCTGAAAAATCCGATAAATCCATGCCCGGCATAGGATAAAATTTTCTTTATCAGCCTCATCGGCGATCTGCCTGACCTCAGTTCGTGCGAAAGCGCGTCCGCAAGTATGCGCTCGGTTATGTCCTCGCCGCTGGAGTGATCCACAACGCGAACCTCGTCGCCGTCAGCCACCATGCGCGCTATGTCGGACAGTCGAACCCATTTATGCGAGGTCTGATCGTAGAGTTTGCGGTTGGAATACCGTTTTATCAGCCGAATTGCCATCTCATCGCCTCCATTCTGCATGAAATTATAAGCCAAAAGGAAGCTCAGGCTCATTGCTTTAAAATCTACGGCCAAATCATGGAGG
>JALVZN010000088.1 GCA_027037615.1 Caldifarciminota bacterium
TCCGAGTTCTCGATTATTGGGGCGTTTGAGAGCATAAACGGCCCGTAGGTGCCATCAGCAGCAAACTCGTCATGTTTGACCACCTGCCCGTCAGGCGCCGCCACGCCATCCACTTCAACCAGTTTGCCGTCGAGATGGAACGAAATACCCGTCAACGCACGACGGTATCTTGAAAAGTTTAAGTCCGCACCGCCCTTGAACCCGGCAAAATCGCCATATTGGATGTAAGAGAGCCCTTTCTCAAGCCGCAGGAACACGCCTGTCCTCGATGTGGCAAAATTGACGACCCTCGATGCATCGCCATAGGTCGGATACAGGTCGTTCAACGGCGATGTAATGCCCATCAAAGGCAGACCGCTGTTGCCTGAAAGGCTATCGAGCAGCGGGTCATATCTGGCCGACGCTTTCATCACAACATCGCGCCAAACCCGCCCGTAAGCCCAGAGGTATAAAATCGAGCGGTGGGTGAGCTCCGATTCCCCGGTGTTGTAAGTCCCTTCTAAATTGCCAAACGCAAAGACTTCGAGCGGTTTGATGTCGGGCAAATACTCCACGCTGAGCGTGTCCGAAACCTCGTCCGAGTATCTGGCCACGACCGTGCCTTTGTGCGGGTTTGAGGCAGGCGCAAGCTCGACCACTGCCCTGCCCTCTTTGAGCACCACCTGATAACCCGGAACGACAGGCCTCTGATCTTCGCTCCACGGCTTAACGCCTTCAAATTCGAGGTCAAGGACGATGTTTGAGCCGACGGGCAAACTGTCCGCATCGAAAAGCTCGACAAGGACCCTGGGCCTCGTGATGCCGTCAGCGGGCACAGGTTCGTTCAAAACCTGAAGCTTAAGGATCGCAGGCTCACCTGAAACATAAACCCTGACCTTCCTTTCAACCAGCTTGCCGGATGCATCCACCCCTTTCAAAACGATGAGGTTCTCTCCTCCACGCAACCTGATACCGATAAACTTGCGCTCCTCGACAAACCGGGACTGGACGGTCTTCGTGACCCCACACCTGTCCATGGGGACGACCTCTCCGTTGACTATCAACTGGAACGGAACCATGTAATGGACGGCAATGTCGATATCGATGGCGTTCCTGTCGGTGATTACCTGACCATCCTTCGGGTAAAGTATGGCAGGCACATCATCAACCGTAAGTGTATCAATCGCTTCGATGTGACGGGTGGCCTCAACGCCGCCCTTTCTGGCAACTGCATACACGAGCGTCAAAGTGTCGCTGTTCTTAACCACATCGAACGGAACCATGAATGTCAACCTTATTGCGGAATCTGACGAATCGACCACCAACTCAGGGTCGTCGATCTTAACGCCGTTTGCAGTGGCCGAACCCTCGACATATTTTGCGCTCAACGGCAGCACATCGCCTATTTTCAACTTGTGTTTCGCGCCTATCTGGTCGCTGACCTTAAACCTCAACGTGACAAACTCGATGTTCGATGAGTCCGATTTGCTTTCCGTCCTGACATTTTCAGGCGGGAAATAGATCGTCACCTCCGTCCTGCGGTTTATTGCCATGTTCCTCATGTTCGTGTTGGGCACAAGTGGATGTTTGTCAGCAAACCATGCGACCTCAAGCCTTGATGAATCCACCCCTTGAGCCACGAGCCAGCGGTAAACTGCCATCGCGCGCGCCTTCGCAAGCTCCATGTTGGACGGAAATTCTTTTGTGTGGATGGGTCTGGGGTCGGTGTGACCTTCAAGTCTCGCATGTGCAGCAGGATACGCATTCAATATCTTCAAAATGTGGTTCAGATACGGGATTGACTGAGGCCTGAGATCCGCTTTGCCCGTCGCAAACAGTATCTCGGACGGGAATTTGATCGTGTAACTCACAGGTGTCCTGATTTCAGATGTATCCAGCTCCACAGAGGCGTTGAGCAGGTCACCCTGCAATACCGAGTTGATGTAAAACCGGGCTCTGGCGTTGTTGTAGTATCTCGCGGCGGAGACGACATCGGTGACGCGAACGCGATACAGAACCTCGACGGTATCTCGCGGCTGAACCTTATCGACTTCAACCTCAAGCCTGTTGCCTTTCAATTTCACATCGAACGCCGCTCCGTCTGGCACGCGGGAGACCAGAACCGTATCAACCTGCATGCCTTCGGGGATGACATCCGAGATGAGGAGCGAATCGAGGGGCTGTGTCCCTGAAACGAACCTTATCCTATATTCGACAAGTCCTCTGGCCACATTATCTTTGGGGACGAGCCTGACCTCCGTCCTGCGGTTGACTGCCATGTTGGCAGGCGAGGTGTTGGGCACTTTCGGCCTATCCGGGCCATATCCGTGTATCTCGATGACGCTTTCCGGGACGCCAAAGCTTTCTAACAACTTTGCGACAGTTTTTGCCCTTGCAATCGAAAGCGCATAGTTGTCAGGAAATTCCTTCGTGTGAATTGGCCTTGGGTCGGTGTGTCCTTCGACTATGACTTTCCATCCCGGGATGGATTTCACGAGTTCGGCGATGTTTTTGAATTGCTCGATCGGGGCATCCGGCATCAGAGTGGCTTTCCCTGTCCTGAAATAAGTGGACGGCAGGGTGATGTTGATCAAAGTGCTGTCCGACACGACATGAGCCGATTTCACAAGCGAGGCCTCGCTCTCAAAACGGGTTATGCGTTTCGCAATCCTGATGAGCCTGAAATTGGCCTTGTAGTGCAGGGATCGGGGCAGATTTATCAGCTGAGAGCGCCCGTCGCCCATCGAGGCGATCGAGACCGGCACAGGGACAAGACCGTCCGGTATGCTCGCCATGTCCAACCATACGCCGTGCGGCCCCGGCAACACGCCTGAGATCGAATACCGCCCCGCCGAATCCGTTACGGCATAAAGGCCGTTATCCATTCTAACGATGACGCCGGCCACGCCGGGCTCGCCTTCATCCTGAATTGAGTTGTCGTTCTCGTCTATGAAAACCTTCCCGAAGATGAAACCTCGCGATGTAGCGAAACCTTCGGACACTTCGACAGATGCGACCGCCGGGCCGTCCGTGATGCGCGTTCCGCTCGACGGCAGGTGGCCCACCGCCCATGCCCTGTTTTCCGCATGCCCAACCCTTGCGCCCGGCCCGATAGCAGCATCCACACCGATGACAACAGAAGTGCTACACGGGAGAGAGTCAAGGCCAAACTCAATGATATTGCTCCTGTTTTTCAGGACCCTGACGCCGTCGGGCAGGTGGAACCCGTTTTCGATCACGCGGAACCCATTCGGCATCGTATCGTAAACCGTCAGGTTGTAAAGCGTGCCGTAAGATGCTCTGTTGGAGACCGTTATCTCATAATGCACAATATCCCCGATCTCGGCGCGGCTGTTCTTGCTCCGCTTGTTGATCTCAAGCACAGGCCTGATGATGTGAACTGTGACCCTGTTTGATGTATCCGGCCGTTGCATGCCGCTCGCTATGGTGCTGGCGATGTTATAAGCCACGACCTCATTGGCAGAATCGGGCATCGTGGCGGTCACAAAGAACTTAACCTCACCAGCGAAACCGATCGGAATGGAGTCCATGTAGAAGTGAACAAATCGGGAAGAAGAATCGTATGTTCCTTGAGCCAGAATTGGTTCGTGCGCATGGTTCAAGTCCTCAACAACGAGGTGCTCAGGCACCTGCGGATCATCGAAACACTCAGAAAGGCCATCGTAGATGTTGAAAGCCTGAAGCGTCGAATTGCCCGTGTTTTCAAACCTTATCCTAAACATCAGCCTTGTTCCGTTGACCACCACCGTGTCGGGCTCCACAAATTTGGTCAGATTCACGCTGTAGGTCGGTGTGACGGGCCTCACGACAAACTCGTCCACCGTTGAGTTTGTCAGGGTATCAAAACCATGAGGATGAACGGTTATAACCAGCCTCCCGACAATGGAATCTTTGGAAACGGGGAGAGAATCTGGGACCCATATCCTGACGCCGATGTGGCGTTCCTCTCCCGGCCGCAGTGGTCCGATATCCGGATAGCCGTCGCCGTTGCTGTCGAACAGGCGAGTTTGAAGGGATGCATCCGTCAGGAAAACTATCGAGTTCGGGCCAAGGCCTAATTCAGACGTATCAATAGAAAACTCAACCGTGGCCGGGACAGGCCCTTCGTTCAGAACTGTATTGCGAAAAGTAACCCAGATGCCCGTCTCAACGCTATCTTGATGTTGAACATCATCGTCGCTGCCCTCCCCGCCGGGCAAAGCTTGAGGGTTCCCGTATGGCCCTACGTGCAGCGTGGGCGCAATCACGGGAATGGATATGGCCACATTCGTGATTGTGGTGTCCGACACCCTGCCCTGAGCGCCGTAAGATACTATCAACGCCACATTCTCGATCTGTATGGACTCAGGAACAGATGAATCAACTTCTACAGAAAACCATAATATTGCACTCTGCATAACGGATATGTTGTAAAAAATGGCCTTTATACCGGCCACATCCTCAGCCTCAGGCGGCAGGCTATCGCGCCATGTGAGATCGTTTCTCCACAGGTATTTTATGATAGAATGAGGGACTGTCCCGTCAGAATGCGGCACAAATACTGTGTAAGGCGTGTAGCCATCATAGTTTATATAGTCAATAACCACAACAGAATCTGCGTCCTGCTGCCCCACATTCATAAACCTTATCTCATATCTTAAAGTGTCTCCAGGATGTGTAACAGGTGTATTTACCGTTTTCCATGCGTTAATAATGGGACCGGAAACAACCTTTATCAGTGACCAGTTGTTGTCATCCACGGCATTATTGGTCATTGAGATTCCTGTGATATTTACGAAAACAGAATCGCCCAACGGTGCGGTGCTGGGTATGTCAAAAGCCAGGAGCAGATGAACAATACTATCAGGGCCTACATTATCAACCCGGTTTATTGGCACATCTTCTCCGGGGTCAAGCCGGCCGTTTCTGTTTAGATCTCTGTAAATTCTTGGGTTGCCTAAAGGAAAACTTCCCACAATGTATGTAGGAAGTAGCCTGAAACTGTCAGATGCGTTTCCGGTATTTATCAGGATATAACCTATATAAACCGTTGCTCCTGGATGAGTTAAAACCCTCCTTGCTGGGTTCAGAGTGTCGCCGTTAGGGAAAATCTCAAAACTGTAGATCGGCAAAACTATGGTCTCTACAACATTTGAAGGGGTTGAATATTGAACCCCATTAAAGTCATAAACAGCCACTGCCTGATTGGCTATCCGTATATGCTGTGCGTGAAGAGTGGCAAAAAATGTGAAGAGGAGGGAGATGACCAGATAGCGAGGTCGCTTTCCACTTCGGAACTCTGCCATCCACATTTTCATCTCCCCCCTCCTTTCGCTAGAGCTATTTATTCAATTTTGACTTTGAATTCGATATATCCGCTCTCGTTAGGCAAGATTATGTCGTCATCCGTTATGTTGTTGTCGTTGTTTCTGTCTATCCCAAATCTGATGTTCGTTATATCGTCAACCGGCCATCCTGAGTTCGAAGTTGACCATGAGCTCCATGTGTTGCCGCCGTCTGTGCTGTAACTATAGAGAAGCTGACCTTCCGGGACTGTTCCACCAGCTGTTCCGTCGAGGACGATCGTATTTGTAGGCACAGGCTCATATATGATAGGAGACTTGACGGTGTCCGTGCTTATGTTCTTGTAATGAACGCGGTAGTAAATCGTTCCGGAATCTGTATTGTAGCTGTAAGGCACACCGTAGGAATAATATGAACTATCATCAACTGTTCCGTCATGGTTGGGATCCATAATCCAATTTGTCAGCTGAAGCGCTCCTGCTATAACATCTGTAACATCTACCACCGTATCGGCACATGTGCCCGTTGTAGCCTCAATCGTCGCGACATCAGTCTGGCCTGGTGCAGCATTGCTAGGCACAAACGCACGTACATATATAATTGAATCTGCTCCAGGAGAAAGCTCAAAAGAACCGTTTATCACGTTTTGACCATCAGAATCAAGAATGATATAAGTCCAACCTCTTTGAGATGAGATATTTATCGTCACATTAACGGTGGTATTACCGAAGTTTGTAACCCTGTGCTGATAGGTGACGAAGCCGCCCGGGAAGCCGGTTCCATGCCTGTCAGGATCGATGTCTATCTGGCAGACAGTATTGACTGTAACTGTGTTGGTTATGCTGTCTCGAACCGCTGTGTCCCTTGTGGAATACGCAATAAGATTAATATCATTTGTGCCCGGCCCTTCGTTACTTGGGACGCACACGGATACAACAACATGGCCTTCTGCACCAGGAGCAACCGGACCGACCTGAGTTATGGGGGTCATATCATCCGGAGTTCCATTGCTATCTGCATCAGCGTAAAATGTAACCGTCCAGCCATTAGGCACGTGATAGCTCAGGCCATATACATCCGAAACGCCGGACTGGTTCAGCACATCCAGCGGGAATGTCACACAACGGCCGGGATTGCTGGAAGAATCGGCAGGCGTATTGTTAACAGATCCAGCGGTGCCATCTGCATTACCTATGTCCACACTCAACCCAATTATGCTATCGATTACGATGTGGGTAATGTTGAAAGAGTCGGAATAGTTAACAGATGTGGCCTTAACAGCGATCACGATATCATTACCCTGATAGTCAGCCGTGTCATTTATCGCTATCCTCACAACCACATCCATGGAGTCACCTGCATCGAGTGAGATCCTGTTGTTCGCAATAGGGGTGGAACCGTCCAGATGCAGGAATGTAATACTCGAAATCTTCACATCGCCACCACTTGTTAGAACGGAATCACTCAGGACATACTCGTCAGCCACATTGCCATTGTTCTTCACCGTAACTGTATCCAACTCGTAACCGCCAGCCGCGATGGTATCGTAGTCAGCCGTATCAGCGTTGACATCTCCACCAACAGCACTATCCGGCTTTCCAAAAGGTCCTATCAATACGCTGTAGATGTAAGCTCCAGAGGCGTTGACAGTGACAACAGCGTTATTCGTGGTGAACGAAGTATCTGTTCCGGACTGAAGTTTATACCTTATGATAGCGACATTGGAGATGGATGTATCGGCAGCAACATTATCTCTGACCCTTACTTTGAAGGTGAATGTGAACTGCTGACCGGGATCTATGTTGGGGAAGACATAACCCACAGAGTCTATGAGCGTGGAATCATTAGGCGGTGTATCGTGCCATGCAGAGGTGCCGTCATTGTTGGCATCATAGAAGTAAATTTCATGGCCTGAAGGTGTTCCCGATAAATCTCCTGCGAAATAGACAAGCGATGTATCAATCCCATCCCTAAGAATCACGCCATAAAGATACGCATCAACATTGTCATCTCCATCGTTATCGTAACCAACAGATACAGTATCTGTAGCCTGTCCGCCGACATTCGAGCCGCTGATCGTGTATGTAATGGTATCGCCCTGTGCCACCTGCTGAGGAGTAGCAGTTTTGTTTGCCCATATCGAAGCGTCTGTGGTAACCACGACCTCATGGTAGTTGTTACCGCTTTCCGAGGTTCCCGGATCCTGAACCGATGAGTTCCCGCCAGACTGAACCGTCACACCAAGAATATACTTCTGCCCATCAGAAGCTCCAGACGGGATTGTGTATGTCACGACGAAGAACTTGCTCGAATTCATATCCACATACACATCCGGATACCCGTTGCCATTCAAGTCTTGAGATACAGAACTCCAGCTACTTGAAGCAGGATCCCACACGCCCAAAAGCTGTTCACCAGGGTCAACTGCACCGTTCCCATTCGCATCTTCGTAAACCGAAATCTGTGATGGATCTGGCATATCGGAACTAGCATCCTTGACCAGCTGTGTTATATCGATAGTGTCACGCGTGTTGGAATAGCTCCTTACTTCATACTGGAAATATACATCATTACCGACATAGGCATGTTGCACAACAACAGGATTTGAAGCCTGAGACTCATCCTGACCGTTAAGCAAGAGATCGAGGTTGTAAACAGCCTGCACCTCTGTCATCACCTCGTTAGATGTCGAGGTGTATTCCGTATCACCTATTTTATATATCGCGGATGCCTGGTTCCTTATGACCGTGCCAGCAGGTGTCAGAGCTGTGGCAGCCGTCATGACACCCGACACGACCAGAACCACTGCAACCTTCAACAGGTTGTTCCATTTATTATTCATAAGGCATCGACCTCCTTGTTTTTATTCATTTCACTACGACCTTATAGGAAAAAACAGCGCTACGGCCAGGGCGAAGCTCCCCCTCCATGCCCCAGCGGATATGCGTGAACATATCTGGAGTTGCCTCTTTCTTTACCTTTTTGCCATCTGGCAAAGTCACCGTATAGTAGATAGGCAACTCGTGAAAAGATTTTCCCCCATCGATTGAGAAGAACACCCTGGCCTTCACGCTGCTACTGGCTGAACCCATTACATACTCTGTCCCTTCAGGTATTAAAGCCATGGGTTCAAGGCCACTTATAGGCTTATCACTGGTATTTGTGTATATGAGCTCGTATTGGATCGTATCTCCAATGATGGCAGAGTCTGCGGGTAGTTTTTTGGTCACCACCTTACCGTCAACGGTATCGGATCGTAACACCCACGCCTTCAGCTCCGCCTTCAAAGGGCTTTTCTCGGCAGCATTTTGCCCACTTTGCGCCCACGACATCGCGGACACCAACAATATACTACCGACCATCAATATCCTCTTCATTCTATATCACTCCTCCATTTTTGTTAGTCCAAATCGAGATTTCAGGGCCTTAACCCGTCTTCTCGCCACAACTATCTCGCTGCCATCAGACATTTTTAAAAGGTATTCGCCGTTAAACCATGGCACAATTTCATCTATATGCACGAGATTGACCATAAACGACTTGTGGACCCTGAGGAATTTCGACGAAGGCAATATCTTCTCTACCTCGCCGATCC
Source organism: Caldifarciminota bacterium (assembly GCA_027037615.1). Lineage (GTDB taxonomy): Bacteria > Hydrothermota > Hydrothermia > B15-G9 > B15-G9 > WGAI01. Next base: position 8,879 of record JALVZN010000088.1, read on the forward strand.
TTTTGGGCACTCTCCCAATATCCCCATTCCTCAGGTGGGCGATGCTCGAATCTCCGCTCGCCTCTATCCAGACAACATCATCGAGCGGTATGAGCTTCAAAGATGTGGACGTGACTATCGGAAGCTTCACGATCTTTTTAGGCTGAAACTTCTCTATAAGATTTCTCAAATCCGACCGCCATTCATCTATATTAGCTACTCTCTCAAATGCCTTATCAATAGCCATCCTCAAACGCTCTTTCTGGATGGGTTTTAAAACATAGTCTATTGCGTTTACCTCAAATGCTCGAACTGCATACTCATCGTAAGCCGTAACAAAAACAACAGGCGGGGGCGAATTTAACCTCTCAAGCAGCTCAAAAGCGTTCAAAAACGGCATCTCAATGTCAAGGACAAGGAGATCAGGAGCGCATTTTTGGACGGCTTCATAAGCTTCTTTGCCAGTGGAAACAGACGCTACCACCTCAATATCTTCCATCTCTTTGAGCAGGCTCTCAAGATACTCACGAGTCGGCTTATCATCCTCTGCAATCAGGACTTTGATCTTCTTAGCGGCAGCCATAATCTCAGCTCCCTCGCCTTTTTATCGATTTCATACTTTATCTCAAGGCCTGCCCAGAAATTTTTGCCGATCTCTACAATGAATCTCGCCATGTCCATCCAATCATCGGCAGCACTATCACTAAATCTGTAACGCAGGAAGTAGTAATTTCCGGCCCTTCTACCTTCAAATAACACCGGCCTGCTCGAAAAGATCGATGTGAATTTGTCGAATTTCAACATAAACCGCTCAAAAACAAAGATGCCGAACGGCGGGACAAGGTAATCCTCATCCCCATTTCTCGTGATAACGATTTCCTTATCCTCATTGCCACCCTGCATACTGTTAAGCTGGGCAAGACTTTCAACATAATCAAGCTCTTCTGACAACGGCACATATCCCTTTCTCTCCGATTTAAGGACATACCTGAATGCATCAGCAAGCAATACGATCATCCTGTCCGCTTTGTTCTTATCAAGCCACATGTAAGCCTGTATTGAACTGAAGATGTTAAAAAGGTAGTGAGGATTTATTATGTCCTTCAATGTCCTCAGCTGAGCCTCCACATTGGCACTTTTCTTCTTTAACTCATCATAGATCCTCATAAAGTTGGAACCAAGTCCAATGGAACCCAAAAACGAAGCGATCCCGCCGATAGCAGTTATCTTCCAGAAAACATTCAATGCACCTTTGAACCAGCATCCTGTATTTACCCAACAAATCAAAAGATACACACCATAAGCCACCCAGACAGAAGGCAGGGAAAAAACCCCCACGATTATGGCCATCATATCGATACGGGATGTGTGGATAAGCTTTGAAATCCAGAGTGTAAAAAGGAACGAGAAAACGACGGTCAACAAACCAAAAGTGGTTGACAGGAGGATGGACGAATTCGACACGGCTCTGAAAATCAGTGCCCATAAAAAAGTTAATGTTATTGACATAAATATCCCGAACCTTATGGGTTTCCAGTATATCTTGACTTTGTTTTTATGCCCTTTATCGCGCATTTCGTCCTCCATATCTATAAACCCAACGGTAGCTATTTTGATCATGGTAGTATGGATGATAAAGGGGTATCCGTCACTGTCAACTAAAATCACACCAACGGCAAAATATTTCCATTAACGGTCATAAATAAAACCGTCAACACGAATGATAGAATTTCATAACTGGAATTATCCCATTCAGGTAAACGCACTAAATTTGGTATTTTGAAGTCATTTCAAGATTTTACAACATAAAAATGATTTTAACTCATTTCGGGACAGGATGGATAACTTATAGAACGACACCATCAACGCAGCTTCACAGGATATCTTTGATACACAAATGTCGCAATTGCTGATGTAACAACGGATTCGATGCTTGACTTCAAAGAAATTTCAGGTTTATCATTCGATGCAAAGAAGGAGGTTCAAAATTGGAAACTATGAAGGCCATCCTCAAGGCTGTGCCTGGTCCCGGAGCTTCCCTCAATCAGGTTCAGGTGCCTAAGGTAGGACCTCACGATGTGCTTGTAAAGATCAAAGCTGTTGGTATATGCGGCACGGATGTGCACATCTACAAATGGGACGAGTGGGCAGCTCATGCCATCAAGCCTCCCCGCATCTTCGGCCATGAATTTGTGGGCGAGGTCGTGGAGATCGGTCGAGATGTGACAATGGTCAAACCCGGCGATTATGTTTCCGCCGAGACACACATTGCCTGCGGCAAGTGCTACTACTGCCGCACTGGTCAAAAACACATCTGCCAGAATGTAAAAATCCTTGGCGTCGATGTGGATGGCGCTTATGCGGAATACATCTCAATCCCGGAGGAGAACGCATGGAAAACTGACAGGTCAATACCACCTGAAGTCGCCGCAATTCAGGAACCATTTGGAAACGCCGTTCATGCGACGCTCGCCACCGACCTTGCAGGCAAAACCGTATCGATCTTCGGGTTGGGGCCGATCGGGTTGATGTCAATTGCCGTCGCCAGAGCTGCCGGCGCCTCGACGATATTCGCCGTGGAGCCTAGCGAATACAGGCGGTCGTTCGCTGAGAAGATGGGCGCTGACTTCGTGATAAACCCACTGGAGGTGGACCCGGTCGAGTTCATTCTCGACAACACTCATGGGCTTGGCGTCGATGTGTTTATCGAGATGTCAGGCGCACCTCAGGCGATAGATCAGGGGCTCAAATCGGTCAGAAAGAACGGTTTTGTGTCACTCCTCGGCATACCATCGAAACCTGTCACAATCGACCTGACCGAGGACATCGTGTTTAAATACCTCAACATAAAGGGTATCAACGGAAGGTTGATGTTCAAAACATGGTATCAGGTTCAGGAGCTGTTGACATCCGGGAAAGTGGACATCAGGCCGTTGATAACACACACTTTCCCGCTTGAGAAATTTGACGAGGCAATGCATCTACTTCTGGAGAAAAAGGCCGTAAAGATAGTGTTGTATCCCGAATCAACGGAATAGAGAGGTAAAAAACAATCCAAAAGGAGGTTTGTGATGGGAAAGCTTGATTTTATCGATGAAGAGCTGCGAGAGGCGAAGGAAAAGGGCCTTTACATCACCATCCGCACGATCGAGAGCCCTCAGGGCGCATGGATAGTGGTTGACGGCAAGAAAGTGCTGAACATGTGCTCCAACAACTACCTCGGATTTGCAGATGACCCTGAGCTCAAAGAGGCTGCGAAAAAGGCCATCGACGAATACGGCGTTGGTCCAGCCGCCGTCAGAACCATCGCCGGCACGATGAAGCTCCATGTGGAACTGGAGAGAAGGCTTGCCGAATTCAAAGGTGCAGAGGCCGCCATCCTTTATCAGAGCGGTTTCAACGCCAACCTCGGCACAATCCCTGCGCTCGTGCCGTCGCCCGACGACCTCATAGTTTCCGATGAGCTCAACCATGCGTCCATCATCGACGGTGTCCGCCTCTCAAAGGCGAAGCGCGTCATTTACAAGCACTTAGATGTTGATGATCTGGACAGACAGCTTGCTGAGCATGCCCCTTCGGCACGCAGGATTCTGATCATAACCGACGGCGTCTTCTCCATGGACGGGGACATTGCGCCACTCGACAAGATCGTCGAGGTCGCTGAGAAGTATGGCGCAATGGTGATGGTGGACGACGCTCATGGCGAGGGCGTTCTCGGTCGTGGCGGCCGCGGGATCGTTGACCACTATGGCCTTCATGGCCGCGTCGATGTTGAGGTCGGAACGCTTTCCAAGGCGTTCGGCGTGGTCGGCGGCTATGTCGCCGGGCCTGCCAAAGTTGTCGAGTTCCTGAAGCAGAAAGCGAGGCCGTTCCTGTTCTCAAGTGCTCCCACACCGCCGGATGTCGCCGCCGCACTGGCTGCCGTCGAGATACTCGATCGCTCCGAGGACCGCGTGAAAAAGCTCTGGGACAACACAAACTACTTCAAAGCCGAGATGCAGAAGGCCGGGTTCGACACGGGCAAGAGCGTAACGCCGATAACACCCGTTATGCTGTATGACGAGAAGGTGGCTCAGGAGTTCTCAAGGATGCTGTTCGAGGAAGCCGACATATTCGCTCAGGCGATAACCTATCCAACCGTCCCACGGGGCAAAGCCCGCATCAGGGTCATGATTTCCGCAACACATTCAAAAGAAGACCTCGATTACGCCATCCAGAAATTCACGGAGATCGGCAAAAAACTTGGCGTAATCAGCTGATCGATTTTGCACGGAGGGGGTGGTCGGACAGGGGGTTGCCTTTAAAATATCCCGCTAACTTTAATCGGAAGGTGATACCCATGATTCTCAACCTTGAGAAGCTCAAGTCAGGCCGAAATGAGTTCTGGCGCACATACTCGGCAGCTGAGCTTGGACTCGGCAAAGGCCGCGATTTCACGCTCAACAGCGATGTGGAGACACACATTGTCGCAATCAAAAGCAAAAACAATGTCAAACTGACACTTGAAGCCAGCTACACGCTCAGGTTGACATGCTCGCGCTGCCTCGAAGAATTCGATCGCAAGTTCGACGAAAAAGTTACCTATTATTTAAAGGCTGGTAAGGAGGAGATAGTTGAGGAAAAATCGCTCGCCGAAGAAGACATCTTCACCATGTATTACGCCACCGAGGAACTCGACATAAGACCGCTCATCAGGGAGATCATAATCCTCTCCGTTCCAATGAAACCGCTCTGCAAACCCGACTGCAAAGGTCTATGTCCGGTATGCGGCGTCAACTGGAATTACGAAACCTGCGAGCACATGCATCAAGAGCAAAAGATCGATGCGAGGTGGAAAAAATTGCTGGAAATCTCGACAAAGCTGAAATAACAAACCCCATCCAACCATCCCCTTCAGCTTTTGGCTGAAAAACGAGGCTATTTCGTCAGGAAGTCTCTGATTTTCGTCGCTATTTCAACTCCCGATCTGCGCTGTCCTTCAATGGTCTGAGCGCCTATGTGTGGCGTGAGGACGAGGTTCTCGATCTCTCTGAGCGGTGAATCTTCAGGTGGCGGCTCATGCTCATACACATCAAGTGCTGCACACCTGAGTTTGCCAGATTTGAGGGCGTTCACAAGCGCATCCTCATCGACCACGCCGCCGCGCGCAGCGTTGATGAGGACCGCACCGTCCTTCACCTTCTCAAATTCCTTATCCGAAATCATGTGGTAGGTGTCCTCCGTCAACGGAAGGTGGAGTGAGATGAAGTCGGCTCTGGCAAGGACATCGTCGAAACCTACCATCTGGGCGATCCCATGTTTCTCCACGAACGGGTCATAGGCGATAACCTCCATCCCGAGAGCCGATGCCCTTTTCGCAAGTTCAGTCCCTATCCTGCCTATCCCTAAGATTCCGAGCGTTTTGCCATACACCTCGATGCCTTTGAACCTCTTTTTCTCCCATTTGCCCGCCCTGATCGAGCGATCCGCTATCGGTATCCACCTTGCGCAGGAGAGGATGAAGCCGAGCGCCAGCTCAGCCACTGAAATTGCGGTCGCACCGGGTGTGTTAAAGACCTCAATGCCATGCTCTTTCGCAGCCTTGAGGTCGATATTATCGAGGCCAACGCCGGCCCTCCCGATCACCTTGAGCGTGTCGGCGGCCGCTATCACTTCCGCCGTAACCTTTGTGGCACTCCTGACTATGAGTGCGTGATACCCCTTGATGTTTTCGATCAGCTTCTCGCCCTTCCATTCAGGCCTTTCATCTACCTGAAAGCCCGCCTCTTTCAATATCTCAACGCCTTCAGGCGCTATGGAATCCGTGATCAAGACCTTGAACATGACTACGCTCCTATGATTTCATCTATGTTTGCAAGCAGGGACTTAAGGTCACCGGTGGTCAGATCGCCCATGTGTCCGATGCGGAATGTCTGATTTTTCAGCTTTCCGTAACCGTTTGAAATGGCAAATCCTCTTCTGCCAAGCTCTTCGTTGAGCTTCACAATGTCAACATTTCTGGTGTTGACCACCGTCGTCACGGTCAGCGACTCGTAGCCGGGCTCTGCGAAAAGGGCGAACCTCTCCCTGGCCCAATTTCGAGCCATCTGTGCCATCTCGGCGTGCCGCTCATACCGTTTCTCAAGCGTCTCGGCCTTCATTTTCTGCAACTGGTGATCCAGCGCCCACATCAACGATATTGCCGGTGTGGCCGGTGTCTGGAAGTTCCTTGTCTCCCAATACTTCATCATAAGCAGAAAGTCGAAATAGTAGCCCCTGTTCTCCACATTTTTCGCCTTCTCAAGCGCTTTGTCGCTGACAAAGGCTACCGTCAGGCCGGGCGGCAACGCAAAACATTTCTGAACCGATGCAAGAATCACATCCACACCCCAGCCATCGATATCGACAGGCGCACCGCCGAGAGCGCTAACGGCGTCCACAAGGACGAGGGTATCGGGCGATAGGTCGTGGACAACCTCAGCTATGTCTTTCAAAGGGTTCATCACGCCGGTCGATGTCTCGTTGTAGGTCACAAGCACAGCCTCATAGTGTTTCTTCTTCAATGCATCCGCCACCATCTCAGGCTTGATAGATTTGCCCCAATCGACTTCGATCTTCTCTCCTTCCTTGCCATTCACAAGGCCTATCTTGAACCAGCGTTCCGAAAACGCACCGTTCACGGTGGAGAGGTAGTTCTTGTTAACCACATTTCTCAAAGTGCCTTCCATGACACCGGTTGCGGATGATGTAAAAACCATAGCGTGGGATTTGGTGGCGAAAATCTCCTCAAGTGTGGTGACGATGCGGTGGTAGAGGTCCGAAAATGCCTTCATCCTGTGGCCTATCATAGGCTCACGGGCCTGAGCGATCAGCACATCATGGCTCACCTCAGTGGGCCCGGGTATGAACAGTTTTTTATGCACCTTGCACCTCCAGTTTTTCAAATTTGAAATTTCAATGCAAATTATATCATAAACTGCGGAGTTCTTACAGGAAAAATTTAAATTGGGTTATCGTTCAGGTGAGGAAATAAAAACGGGGGGCTTAAGCCCCCCGTAAGAGCCTGAAGCAGAAGGAGCTCACTTCAGGATGACCAGCTTCTTAGTGGCTACGAAGTTATCGGCTTTCAGACGGTAGATGTAAACGCCTGCCGGCAGCCTGTATCCGTTGGCGTCAGTGCCGTTCCATGAGATCTTGTGATAGCCAGCCTTATAGACTCCGTTCGCGAGTGTCCTTATCAGACGACCAGAAGCATCGTAAACATCAAGTCTCACATTGGCCCTATGCGGAAGAGCGAACATGATGTTGGTGGAGCGGGTCATCGGGTTAGGCGCAGCGGGCATGAGCGAGAAGACGAGCGGACGATTAAGATCGCCATTCTCGACGACAGATGGTGCGTTGCATGTGATGTAGAGCGTGAAGCTGTCCGTGAATTCATGTGCAAACTGGTCGTATTCTCCGTCATAGAGATACTGCAGTCCGACAGTGCCTGACTCGTTTTCAATGCCGACGGTTATATCAGCCTGAGAAGGAGGCGTGAGGTAATTTATCAGGATCTCGTTGTTGCCGTCCGATCCAGCAGTGGTCGGAAGAAGGACTATCTCAAAGTTCTCCTGATCGGTGCTGGCATAATGCGGCACACCTTTGTATTCGACGATGAAATAGCCGTTCGTAGAATCGAAGTAAGTATAAATCTGGCCTCCAGAGTTCGGATTGAGGTCATCCCACACGCCTGCGATGATTGCGTTCGGCTGATCAGTGTTCGGTATAGGATCATTGGGAAAATAGCTATTTGACTGGTTGAGGAAAGACACCCATCCGTTCGAGCTTATGGTCAACTCGTTGTAATCCTGCCCGTAAAATCTGAAAGTGGAAGGCAGCGTTACAGTGGTGATGTCGTCGTCTCCAAGGTTAAGCGGTGTTCCAACATCCTCAATCTCAATCCACTCGAAAGGCCTACCAAGAGGATCTTCGCTATCATAAATCAGATATCCGGCTGAATCAGGACCGACGGGCGCCATCCTTGGATCACCAATCACGAGCTCAAAACCCACGGATATCGTATATGCTCCACCGTTCCCCGTCAACTCAAGTGTGAACGGGGCTATCTCGCCAACAACGGCCTCAGGGGCAACATTCATAATGAATGTGTCTATCGCCACGGAATCAGGCAGAAGTGTGCCGTATGTGCCCTCTGAATCGACAATCGTTATGTAAGAAGAACTCGTCCTGAGGATACCCGTTATGTCACTTATGTCATCTCCTCCAACATTGGAAACGGCTATGACAATAGGCAGATTGACATCGCCGGGGTCAAGTCTTCTGTTGCTGTCGGCCACTGTGATTTCCTCAATGGAAAGGACACCAGGAGGATTGGGCGGAATTACAGCTATATCATCGATATACCATCCTTCACGGGTCACAGAATAGTCGCTCGTCTGCCTGAATCTGATGTAAGCCACTGTGCCTATAGCGTAGCCCGACAGGTCAATATCGACCTCCGTCCAGCCACTGGACTGGCCGTTAAACTGCTGGAGTTGTGTCCATGTGTTGCCCTCATCTGTTGAGATTTCAACATAGCCGTGATCGCAGCAGCTCTCAAATTCATATTTTGTCCAGAAATCGAGGTGTGCGTTGAGGCCCAGCACGACGATCGGGGTCATTAACCACGCATCCATATCGTCTGTGTATTGGCCAGATGTCTCATTTCCGGAATAGAAGGAGTGCGAAGCAGAATGGTAGTCTCTGCTGGATATATGCCACAGGTCATTGGTTCCTCCATGCGTCCAGCCGATGGTATCGCCCTCAACGGCGCTGAATAGCCCTGTCCTGCCTACGATGAGGTTGAACGAGTCAACATACTGGAAGCCGCCATCAGCCTGGATGTTGAGGTGAATCAGCGGGAACACCGGCGCAGGTGCATCCTTAGAAACCTGAATGACATAAGGTGTGGCTGTTGTGGCCATGCCGGAGGACGGAATGTAGCCGAAGGATGCGGTGTCTCTGACGATCGTCAGGCATCTTGCATCTGTCGAAATCGATGCTGTCACATTTGAAAGGTCGGTATGACCTGCGTTGGAGACGGTCACCCAGACCTCGATCTCCTCGCCGGGCTCAGCAACGCCGTTTCCGTTGCCGTTGAGCGTATCGATCACATCGTAAGACACATACACAGGATTTGGAGCATTGGCGACTATGGAAAATCTCGATACCCATGTGGAATCGTTGGCATCGGTGAATGTAAGCTCAAATTGAATTCTGTGCTGATCCGGGATGTTCAAAGCTGCCTGTATCACATAGTTACTTGCGGAATAGGCCGAATCGTGGGCGGGTATGGAGCCGTAGCATGCGCTATCTGCAACAATCGTGACATAAGGGTCGGTGGTCGAGAGGATTCCATAGACATTATTGGCATCCTGGTTGCCGTAGTTCCTTGCAAGAACGGTAAGGTTGACCGTTTCACCAGCATCAAGCATGCCATTGCCGTTGCCCTGAGAATCGTCCAACTGATAGCTAACAAACCCGACATAAGCGCCCTCTGACACGGCAACTATCGTGCGCTGATAAGGTGCTATGTTGTGTCCGATGATTGCCACATTCACATCACCGCCTGTTACCGGGGCCACATCGACCATCGCATCTCCGGACTCGTCGGTGTAACCCTGTCCGATTATGGAATCCTGCTGCATGAAGGTGACGAGTGCATAAGCGACCGGCTGTCCCTCACGCTCAACATGAACCTGAACCTGAGTAGGAGCCACAGGTATCGCATTTGGCATCGTGACATCGGCGTCCACAGGCGGAAGCGTGAACACATCGGTGGATGGATCGCCGAACAGGTTATACATCTCGTAGTACCTCTGAGTGTGTCCGCCGCCGTTGTAATGGAGGTAAAGCTCATACTTACCTTCAACTATGTTTCCACTGACCCAGTAGTAAGTCGAATCGAACCACTCATCGAAAATCCTTCGCTGAAGGATATCGTCCTCGTCCCAATATGATGTCACGGAAGAGCCCATCGATGTGATAGCACCGTTCGGAGCCCTGAGCCATGCCTCCATGAAACACTCATCTTGAGTGTATTGACCGGTGAGGCATGCATAACTCTCGACATGGGTGAGCATCCCTTCGTTTGTGAGGTTATGAACATCGTTGATGCTCATGTTAGGGCCGGCCCATCCTGTCTGGCTGCCGTGTCCGGAGTAGATCGACAGGGCTTTACCAGCATTGATGGCCTGAACCGGCGGCGTGCCTGAGTTGTAATACTCCCACATCGAGTCGGTTTCCATGCCGTGACGGCGAACTATCCTCATACAATAGACATGTGTGCTCTCCGCAACCTGGTGATGGCCGCCATCGTCGGATGCCATGAAGTAAGCGTATCTCGCCCAATCTGTCCCGTTCGTCCATCCGCTAAGCGATTCGTAACCAACTATCTTGTTGACGACTGTGTTGAGCTGCTCCTCAGTCTGAACGCTGAGCCTGCCTATGTAAACATCAGGGAAATAGTCATCTCCCTCGAGCGTCGTGTAATACAGATCCGTGGCGGGGTTGTTTGCACCTACGCCGACCCAGTTCGGGATCTGCTCCACATCGCCAACGAGGGTCACAAAAGTCAAATTCCTATCTGGATCATCATAAAAGTTCTGGATGTAAGCCTTTATCGCGTCCGTCGAATTACCAGTCTGTGAAAGCGTGGCGACCGTCACGCGGTAGCCCTGAGCTTTCTTCCAATCGACCAGCGGCTGAAGGGCACTCACCCATTCATCGGGGACAATGAAAAGGTAATCCAGAGGAAGCTCAAGGGCAGGTTTGCTCGCCTCAAACGCACCGTAGTTGAGTATGTCCTTCCTCAATTTCAGCTCAAAAGGAAGGCTCGAATGTCTCGTTATAGACGCCTCCGTCTTACTCCAGTCTCCACCTATAAAATCGATATCGACATCGCCGCTGACCAGATACTTCATCTCGCCTGTGGCTGGATTGTAGGAAATCGGGAACACTTCGACCACAAACAGCCTGTGGCCACGCACAACTCCAGCCTCTTTCACTTTAACACCTATCTCAGGGTAGAACGAGCTGTTGGAGTAGAATTTCCTGTTAAACGCAAACGGGACCTTTTCACCGGTTTTCGGACGGGACGGCTGAACAGGCATGACCCTTTCGGTGAGATACATTGAGCCGATAACCTGATTGGAGAGTGTGGCCTTCACATCGGCACCAAACGGCACCTCGATGAACCTTCTGATAACGGGCACCTTGGGAAGGCCGATCTCAGTGGTGTATCCATACCCTTCCATCTTGAGCTCGACGAAATTGCCCGCCTCTGTTGCGGTGAGCTCGTACTCAACGCCGGGCACTGTCACGGAGAAGTGCACGCCCTGAGCGCTTTTGAGGTTCACATCTATTGCGGGTGCCCCAGGCTCTCCACCGAACGAAAGCCATTCGGCTGACAGAGCCGTAGCAAGCACCATCATCCATTTGAAGTACCTGAACATATAACAACCTCCTTGTTGGGGTTTTTGATTCCGAGGGATGTGCATGCTTTTCTCTGCATGTAAAGCACGACATTACAAATGAAAGGATTCAATTTCGCCATTAAGTCAAAGCCTCCAAAAGAAACCGCTCAATTATAGCTCCACGCCACCATGTATTCAACACGCCGAGAAGCATCACAAAAAAGTACGCGAAACGGAAAGGAAGAACCACAAATTGGGGTACTCGAAAAAGGCTTGAAAATGTTAAGCCCCCCTTCCTTCGGGCAGGAAAATATTTTTTAACCCCCATTAAAACCCATAAGAAAGAGGCCCTTTTCCATAATGTTTTTTTCTTTAACATTTTGCGCCTTTCAGAGAAGCTTATTAGGTAGCTTTTTGTGCATGCTTTACCTCCATTTGGGTAGCATTATCATTTGGTGGGTTGTTTCATTTCGGTAACATTTTAAATGAGTAACAATGGAAAATTGCGTGAGGCTTTGAGGGAGATTATAATTTTGAAACTCACGGAGAGGTGCCCGAGCGGCCGAAGGGGCACGACTGGAAATCGTGCAGGGGACTAAAATCCCCTCGCGGGTTCGAATCCCGCCCTCTCCGTTTAGACATGGGGCCGTAGCTCAGTTGGGAGAGCGCCAGAATCGCACTCTGGAGGTCAGGGGTTCGAATCCCCTCGGCTCCATTTAAACTTTTTGATAAATCATGGATTTCATCAAGCCCGGAATAAACGACATAATCGACATTCTCATTGTCGCATTTATTTTTTATCAAATCCTCAAGCTGTTCAGAGGCACCCGCGCTACCTACATGCTCTGGGGCATAGTGGTCATCCTTCTCCTTGCGTTCCTCGCGCAATTTCTTAACCTTGTGGCGCTCAAATGGCTAATCTCGGTCGTCGAGACCATCGGACTCATAGCGATCATCGTGGTTTTTCAACCCGAGATCAGGCGCGCATTGATGGAACTTGGCAGGAACCCGCGAATACGCTCCCTTTTCATGCATGGCGTGAAGGAACCCATACCGATTGACGAGATAACGAAAGCCGTTTTCAACCTGAGAGATAGAGGGCTCGGCGCAATCATCGTGATCGAGAGGGAGATCGGGCTCCGCGATTACATCACGGAGTCCGGCATCGAGCTGGACGCCAGGGTCGTGGCGCCGCTCATAGTCTCCATTTTCGTGCCGCCCGGCCCGTTGCACGACGGTGCCATGATCATAAAAGGGGATAAGATTATCGGGGCGAGGGTACTTTTGCCCCTGTCCGATAACCCGGAGATATCAACGGAGTTCGGGACACGCCATCGCGCGGCCATCGGAATAACCGAGAACTCTGACGCCGTCGCAATCGTGGTTTCCGAGGAAAGAAAATCCGTGAGGGCAGCCGTTGCTGGGTCATTGACTGCGCCGCACACAAAGGAAAGCCTTAAAAAGCTCCTTAAAAAACATTTCGGCAGCGAGATGGAAGAAAGAATTGGCGAACAACAGCATGAGAAGAGGGAAAGTGCCTCTAACGACAGCGAAGGAGGCGATTGAGCGTGAATTCTGATCTCAAACTCAAGATTTTGTCTCTGCTACTTGCGATCGTTGTCTGGTTCCATGCCGTTACGGAAAAGGTTTATATCTCCCACGCAGCACTTCAGATCGAATACAAGTTGCCTCCAAAGACATACATCATAAATTCGCCGCCGAAAGAGTGTGAGCTTTTAGTCCGTGGCAAGGGTAAAATGCTCATACTTTTCAACCTCCATAGGCACAAAGTTACTGTGGATCTGTCGAAATACAGGCCTGGCAAGCGGGTGGTCAAAGTGCCTATCCCGAATTACCGTGAAGTCGAAATTGTGAGTTGTATGCCCCAAAAAGTCGCCGTGGAACTGGATAAGATGGCAACAAAGAAGGTCAATGTAATTCCTGTCGTTGTTGGTGCACCGGCTGAAGGGTATAGTGTTGCGGAAGTGAAGGTTGATCCTCCTAAAGTTAAGCTCATAGGCCCATCGAAGTTGATCAAAAATATCAAAAATGTGCTTACGGAAGATGTTGACATAGATGGAACTATACAAAGTTTCGGGAAACGAGTTAAAGTCATTGTGCCGCAGGATACAACTGGATTGATAACTCCTGAGCCACCCGATGTCAAAGTCATGGTGACGCTTGAGGAGACCGAGATCGATTCTGTCCTTATCCCAATTGCGGTCAGAAGCTCAAGGTGGAGCTCTTTCAAGCTTGAGCCTTCCGAAGTTACCCTGTTTTACAGAGTGCCCAAAAGTTTAAAAACGCACATAAAGTCCACGCAGTTCCACGCATGGGTCGAGGTGGACACCACTGCGAACAGAGGGGACAGGCTGGAACTGCCGGTTAACTCTAAGGGGCCAAAAGATGTCAAAATAGTTGGAACAAATCCATCAAATGTTAAAGTTTTTATCCGTAGATAGCGAAAAATCGTTATAATTTGAGAAACTTAACATTCAGGAGGTTATATGTGATGAAAGTCCCTCTTATTGACCTTGTCAGGCATCATAAGCCCATATTGGATGAGCTTAATGAGGCCGCTCAGAAGGTGATAGGTTCAGGTAGATACATACTTGGGCCTGAAGTCAAAGCTTTTGAAGAAGAACTCGCTCAATATCTTGGTGCCAAACATGTGGTAGGTGTCGGCAACGGGACAGACGCCCTCAGGCTTGCGATAGAAGCCATCAGGTTGAAACCGGGCGATGAGGTCATTACGACCCCGTTCACATTTGTCGCTACTGCTGAAATCATAGCCATTGCCTGCGCAAAACCCGTGTTTGTCGATGTTGAGGACGATACCCTAAATATCAATCCTGACCTGATTGAGGATGCGATAACTGAGCGCACGAAGGCGATCATCCCCGTCCATCTGTTCGGTCAGGGTGCAAAGATCGAGAAAATCAACGAGATAGCCGAAAAACATGGGCTTGCTGTAATCGAAGACACAGCACAGGGCATTGGCGCTGAACGACATGGCAAAAAACTTGGAACAACAGGCACCATGGGCACGCTCAGCTTTTTCCCCACGAAAAACCTGTCAGCGCTCGGCGATGCGGGAGCTGTCATAACCAATGACGATGACCTTGCGCACATGCTCGTTACACTGAGGATACACGGCGCAGAAGCCAAATATCACCATGTGAGACTTGGGTTTAACTCAAGGCTTGATGAGATACAGGCGGCTCTTTTGAGGGTTAAACTCAGACACATAGATGAATGGAACCGCAGGAGAAGGGAGATCGCAGCCATTTACACCGACGCACTCAAAGATTATGTCAGAACTCCGATCGTCGATGAAGGCAATACGCACATCTTCCATCAATACACGATAAGGACGGAGAAGAGGGACGAGTTGAGGGAGCACCTCAGCAACAAGGGAATTGCGACAGCCATCCATTATCCTGTCCCGCTCCACATGCAGCCCGTGTTCCAATCGCTCGGCTACAAAGAGGGCATGTTCCCGGTGGCCGAAAAAGCTGCCCGCGAGGTCCTGTCGCTGCCAGTTTTCCCTGAAATGACCGAGGAAGAGATCGAGTATGTGATAAACTCTATCATCGAATTCTTCAAAAAGTGAAAATTTACCTGATATCCGATTCCCATTTCGGTTCTGATCGCGGCAAACTGCCAAGCAAGGAAAGGGAAAGGCTTTTTTTTGAATTTCTCAGGATGGCCCGGTCCGATGCCGACATGCTGATCCTGCTCGGCGATATTTTCGATTTCTGGTTCGAGTATAAGCATGTCATACCGGGCCATTACTTCCATATCTTAAGAGAACTCCACGATTTTGCGAGCTCCGTCGAGACCCATTTCGTGGGAGGCAATCACGACCTGTGGGTGGACGGTTTTATCCAGTCGCTCAACATCGCTGTCCACAGGGAGATCTTTGAGTTTGAACTTGATGGCAGGAAGCTGTTTTTTGCGCATGGCGATAAGTTGAGGAATACCGATCTCGGCGGCAAAACTGTCAGGATGATCCTGTCGAACAAGGTCTCCATCGCCCTCTTTTCCCTCATCCATCCCGACCTCGCCTATGAGATTGCAAGATTTGTCTCAAATGCGTCGAGGAACAGGTCATCAAAGGAGGAAGTGCCGTCGAACCCGATGCCCAATGCCGCTGTTGAACTCTTTGAGGAGGGATACAGCCTCGTCGCGCTCGGACATACACATGTGCCATATCTGGATTACTGGAACGATAAGATATTCCTGAGCACCGGCGATTGGTATAATGTCTTTAACTATGCGGTGGTGACGGAAAGCAAAGTGTCGCTTTACTGGTATCTTGAGAATCGGAAGAAAACGATCAGGTGGAAGTCTTGAGGGCGGTCTCAGGCCATAGTGGCCTGAACATGAGCCATTGCTCCGGCATCTCCCTTATGAGTTTTTCGAGCTCTCTGAGTATCTGCTCAGCATAAAACTTGACCATTTCATTGCGATTGCCCTTCAATTCCGGGATGATTGGTTCCCTCATCAGTTTCACACGATAGCGGAGTTTGCCAAGCCTCTGACTGTAAACGGGTATCAAAGTCGCCCCTGTGGCCATGGCAAGCTTGATGTGGGCTGTGACGAGCCGCGTCGGCCTGCCGAAGAATGTCAGGGTGATATTTGAGTTGGGGTCAGGCCACTCCACGCCTGTTGCCACGATGCCGTTGTTTAAAAGCCTTCTGATGGCCTCTCTGACCGTATGTGTGTTGGCGGGTGTAGTGTAAAGTCCGAGCTCGTTCCTTATGCGGTTCTGCTGGATGTGGGCGCTGTAAGGGTTGGGGTATGTTAGGAGCTGCGGTGACTCATACCTGTGAGCAAAAGCGATTGCAGGTATGTCAAAATTCCCGATATGGCCGCTCACGATCAGCGTGCCCTGTCCCCTCTCCTTCGACGCATAGTATGCCTTTTCAAATTCGGGGTTGAACTCGATCCTGTCCAGGTATCTCATCTCAGGCTTTGATAACACCTTAAACAGGTCGTAGTAAACATATCCGGCTGTAACGATGATCTTTCTGAATAGCCTGTGAATCTGGCGCTTTTTGTAGTTCGGGAATACGACCCCGAGGTTGCTCGTGACAGCTCGATACAGGTTACTTTTCTGCGCCATGGATATCCCCGTTACGATGTGAGCGAGCATCTCGATGAACCACGGCGGAGCATGTCGCCCGAGGAACATCCCGGTTTGCCATCCCTTTGAACTGTTAAAAAAATCCTGTAAGTCCATAACCTAACCCCTTTGTCTCAATGAAGTGCTTATGTTGGGACTTTTATGATAAACCACTCATTGACCTCGTGCATGTTGAGCGCATCCTGCATGAGCATAATTTGACAGGCCTTAAGTGGTTTCAGGTGATAAACAAATCGGTTTGCAATCTTCTAAGGATAGATTTACCATTGACACAAATTTTATAAAAGGGAGGGATTGAGATGTCGCAGATCATGATTCTGGTGTTAGCGACTGCCCTCACAGGACAGCCGATAGTCGCGCCCGCCGAACACGATTCCATGAATGTTAGGTTCATCGGAAGGTGGGATTTCGGCATGGCGAGAGCGATCTACATGCAGGATACACTGGTCTTTCTGGGGTCAGGCAACGGCGTGTATGTCATTGGAATTGAAAATGATGTGGATCCTCACCTTATATCCGAATTCGCTACTCGCGGAGTGGTTATGGACATCTTTGTGGAAAACGATCGCATCTACATTGCTGACGGAGAGGATGGGGGACTTGAGATATGGGACATCAGCGATGTGGCCGTGCCGCATAAATTGGGTTCCTTACAGACAGAAGGCGATGCCTTAGGAATTTTTGTCTCTGGCAATTACGCATATCTTGCTGACGGATATGACGGCTGGTTCAAGATCCTGGATGTAACCGATCCATCAAATCCCGTGCAGCTAAGCCGATTTTACGCCCCATACGCCAGCGATGTCTATGTTGTCGGAAATTACGCCTACATCGCCGAGGGAAGGAATGGGCTTTCGATTGTCGATGTTAGCGACCCTTCTAATCCGCAAGGCCTTGAGTCATTTGACACTCCGGGGTATGCGACAGGCGTGTATGTAGAAGGCAGATATGCTTATGTCGCCGATGGCAATTCGGGTCTGAGAATCATCGATGTGAGCGACCCGTCGTCGCCACACGAGATCGGTTATGTGGATAACATCCAAGCAGTTAAATGTTTTGTGGCAGATGGTTATGCTTATGCCGCAAGCGGCAACCCGACCCTTTACATGATAGATGTCTCCGATCCGTCTGATCCCGAAGCTGTGGCCTATTATTACGGTGTCCACCTGTTCAACGATGTGTATGTCAGAAACGGTTATGCTTACACGGCCAACGGCTATGACGAGCTCAGCATCATCGATGTTCGGGACACGACCAACCTCGAGATAGTCGGGAGATACAACACGATTTCAGGATACACATTCGGCATAAGTGCGGTTGGGAATTTGGCCTATCTTGTCGGGGAAGGAGACCTCTACGACACCTCAGGGTGGTTCAGAATTATCGACATCAGCGATCCGTCAAACCCGACGGAGACAGGCTATGCACCGATTATGTGGTCACCGAGAGACATATCGGCTGACACCAATTACGCTTACATCGTGGGTTTTGAGACATTTCAGATCGTGGAAGTCGATACATCGCCTCCTCGGGTCATTGCTTCATTGGATTACCCCTACGCAGAGCTGCGCAGCGTGACAAAACACGGCAATTATGCATACGCATTTGTCGATTCCTCCGTCCGCATCATTGACCTTAGCGATCCCTTAAATCCTTACGAAATCGGAAGATATGGCGTGCCTTACTACACACCAAACGGGATGGTGAGCCTGTTTCTGGCCGACACCATTCTTTATGTGGCAGACGACACAGCGGGCCTCTTTGTCCTGAATGTCAGCGATCCGCACAACCCGACATTAATCTCAAACTATCGCGACGACGGTGCGGCAAGCGACATCTATGTTCTGGGAAATTACGCATATTTGGCAGATGAATGGGCTGGCCTTAAGGTCCTGGATGTCAGTGACCCGCACAACATCACCGAAATTTCGAGCTATTCCACTCCAGTTAACGCCATAAGGGTCTATCACACAGCCGATAAGCTTTATCTATCGCTTGGGACGAGTTTCTATGTGTTTGACATCACGGATCCGAGTGATCCCCAATTGGGCGGCTATTATCATGTCTCAGGTAATGTGGATAAATTCGCATCCATCATGGGGTATGTCCTTACAGCAGAATATGATGCTGGCATGGGGATTTATGAGTATTATCCGAATAGCGGTATAAACGAAGGCAATGAGCCGCCAATGGCGTCCAACATCATGATCTCAAACGGCCATCTCGACCTGTCATTCACGGTCAAAAGCGGTGCGACGATGGATATGGAGCTGTTCGACATAGCCGGTCGGCGGCTGTGGCATGGGAGCTTTGCTGAAGGCGAACATCACCTGAGCCAGCCCCTGCATTCAGGGATTTACATCCTGAGGTCGGTTTTGCACACGGCAGACAGGACACGGTCGAATTCCCTCAAGATTTTGGTCGTCGATTAAACGACGCTTTGCCCCCGTGTCGCAGGGATAAGATGTTATTGCTCAAAGTGGTAGCATCTGCCCAATTAGCCACACCTCTATCGGAATGCAGGTGAGGTGAAATTTTGTCCAGAAAACGCTCAAGGATTTCGGAAATTTCTTGACCGCCAGTTCGCTATGGCATTAAAATCCAGTCGAAAGAAGGAGGCTGGGGATGTTAAAAAGGATAGTTGCTTTAATAAGCCTGGCTTTGCCATACGGGCTTTTGGCTCAGGATACCACATCGGCTGGTGGGGTTCCTCCAGACACGACCCAAAACTATGCGGTTGGGCCGTATGGTATGTCATTGCTTACAATTGCACTGATAGTCTTTGCCATTTACATAATCGTCATTTTTGTGTATTTCGGTTACCTTCTCCACAAAACAGCTGAGCTCCAGAGAAAAAACAAGTTAGACATCGACATGAGTCGTCTTCCACTTGGCATACCTGAGGGTTCCGTCAGATCAACTGTAACGATGAGCTTTATCTTCATCTTCGTTCTGTGGCTTTTCGTTTCCACTGCTGTACACGGCAAACCGGATGTCCCTGAGCAGCTGTTCGGCATTTTGATGGCGATAGTAGGCTTCTATTTCGGGTCGAGAGCAAGCTCATCAGCCGGAGGACATATTGTGCCGCAGGAGAGACCCGGAACCATCAGAGGGCGCGTGAGGCTTGAAGGCAGCAACGATCACTCTGGTGTCAGGGTTAAGGTCGAGGAGACAGGCGCTTCTGCTATTACTTCAAGCTCAGGCGAATTCGTGATCGAGGATGTGCCGCCCGGGACATACACGCTCACATTTGAAAGAGAAGGCTATCTTGACAGAACCGTCGATCATGTGAGGGTCACAAGTGGCAGCGAGACCTCCATTGGCGTGATTGAGCTCATAAAACTTGACTTTGACGATGACGAAATTTAGTTGAACGGAGGATTTAACCATGGCAAAAAGGATATTTTTGTGCGCCGGCCACAGTAAAGTATCGCCCGGCTATGTTACCCGTGAGTTCAGGGAATTTGATCTGAACTATGAGGCCCTGAAAATCATATCAAAACGGCTTCAGAAGATGGGCTTTGAGGTCATAGAACTCGATGAGACAGTCTATGATCTGCCTTATCCGCAATACCTTACTCGCAGAATTGAGATAATCAACGATATGCACGCATCACGCAGGATAGATCTGGCGATCGACCTTCATCACAACTCCTCTTCCTCGGTAAGGGTTAACGGTGCGTGGTTCATCTACGGCTCCGAGGCAGGCGGCACCCTATCGAGGATTATGGCGGCCACCATGCAGAGCATAGGCCATAGGGCTCGGGACATGAGCCTTGAAGAGCTTGGACGCAGACTCGGATTTATAAAGAAAACGCACCCTGTCGCTGTCATCGTCGAAAATGCATTTATGAGCGGGGCAGTGGATAAGCTGATCCTTAGATTTGCAAGAGGGTTGCTCTATAACGCCGTTGCCGACGCGATAGCCGATTCGCTCAATAGTTGATGTCTGTTATGAGGAAAAGATGGATAAGGCGTCCTGCCTCTTTTAACGGCGATCAGGTTGCCAGAGAGTATCGGATACCGCGAGCGATAGCCAGAATCCTTGCGACAAGAGGCATTGCTGCTTCCCAAATACTCGAATTCTTAGATCCTGACCTGAAAAAACTGCATTCCCCTTTGCTGCTCAATGACATCGATGTGGCAATTTACAGGCTGCGCGATGCCATCGATAGTGAGGAAACCATCTTCATCTACGGCGATTACGATGTCGATGGTGTGACATCCCTCGCCCTGCTTTACCGAAACCTGAAACGGCTTGGGGCGAAAAAACTTATACCCTACATCCCCGACCGTTTCGTCGAGGGATACGGGTTGTCCGAAAAGGGGATTTACGAGGCAAAGGAGAAGGGAGCATCCCTGATCATCACCGTCGATTCCGGGATAACGGCCATCAAGGAAATCAAGCTTGCATCGGAGCTCGGCATAGATGTGATTGTGACCGACCACCATGAGCCCAAAGATGAGCTGCCCAACGCACTTGCTCTTGTCAATCCCAAACTCGGCAAATACCCGTTCAAATTGCTTGCGGGCGTGGGGGTGACTTACAAGTTCCTTGAGGCCTTTTACAACGAGTTTGACATCCCCACCAAAAGTTTGATGTGGGATCTCGATCTTGTCGCTCTCGGAACGGTCGCTGACCTTGTGCCGTTGATAGACGAGAACCGCATCCTGACGAAATACGGCCTCATCGTGCTCGAAAAGACGCGTAAGGTCGGATTGATGGCGCTAAAGAAGATCGCCCGTTTGAACGGCGGCCCCATGCAGGCGTGGCACATCTCATTCATACTTGGCCCGAGATTGAACGCCATGGGCAGGCTCTCCACGGCCATGAAATCGTTGCAGCTTTTGATAACCCGAAACGGTCAGCAGGCGCTTGAACTTGCGCGTGAGCTCGAAATCGCCAACAA
>JALVZN010000089.1 GCA_027037615.1 Caldifarciminota bacterium
CATCTGGCCGATGGAAAACAGGTTCGTAGATGAGACTTTCATCAGGATAGGCGTGGAACTCGCTATCGTTGAGATGATCAGATCGGGCACGGTGGCGTTCGCTGACATGTATTTTTATCAGGAGGTGGCGGCCGAGGTCATACGGAAAGCCGGGTTGAGGGCCGTGCTTGGCGAAGCGGTCATCGATTTCCCGACGCCGAGGTTCAAGACGCCTGACGACGCCCTGAAATTCACCCGCGAATTCATCCAGAGCTTCAAGGACGACGAGCTGATCACCCCAACGGTGGCGCCACACGCGCCGTATTCGTGCAGCAAAGAGCTACTGCACAAATCGAAAGCGCTTGCCGATGAATTCGGTGGCCTCCCGGTCCTCATCCATGTCGCTGAGACGCAGGACAATGTCAACGACATCATGTCCAGATACGGCAAAAGGCCTGTGGAGTATCTGGACAGCATAGGGTTCCTCGATAGCAACATCGTGGCCGCTCACATGGTCTGGCTGAGCGAGAAAGAGATTGAGATTTTCGTGGAGAAGGGCGGCGGTATGGTGCACAACCCGTCGAGCAACCTGAAGCTCGCATCCGGCATCGCACCTGTCCACAGATACATCAGGGCAGGCATGCGCGTCAGTCTCGGCACGGACGGAGCCGCGTCTAACAACGACCTCGATATGGTAAACGAGATGCACATCGCATCTATGATTCAGAAAGTCAAGGAGATGGATCCAACGGCCATGCCGGCGTGGGATGCGTTCCACATCGCCACGCAGGGAGGCGCTGATGTCATCGGGCTTGGCGACAAAATCGGGACCATCGAAGCTGGCAAATTCGCCGACATGGTAGCGTTCGACATCGATGTGCCACATCTGACGCCGCTTTTCAATCCCATATCGCACCTCGTATATGCCGCAAAGAGTTCAGACATACATTTCGTGATGGTCAACGGCCGGATTTTGATGGAGAACAAGGAGCTGAGGACGCTCGATGAGGAGCGCGCGATAGCGCGTGCCAATGAGCTCGCCGAAAAAATCAAGAGATCTGACAGCGGGAACTGAGGCGGGCAATTGAGCGGCTGAGGTTCAGCCCATCAACTTAACTATGTATTCAGCCTTGCTGCCGAAGGGCTTAAGGTGGATCCATCGCTCGTCAGGATTTACATCTGAAGAAAGCTCGAAGTAGATGTCCAATCGCTCGTCAGGTAGGTATGGGTAACCCTTATCCGCCCATTCGATGACGGTTATGGCGTTCTGATCCTCGAAAAGTTCCGTCAGTCCAAGGTGATAGATCTCATCCTCATCATCGATCCTGTAAAGATCGACATGGTATAGCACATACCGCCCCTCATACCTGTTTATCAGCGTGAATGTGGGGCTCCTCACCTGATCTATGCCTATGCCTCTGGCAAGCCCTCTTATGAAAGTGGTCTTGCCTGCCCCAAGCTCTCCGTATAGCGCCACCACGAACGGCGGCGTCAGGAGCTTGCCCAGTCCTTCGGCTATTGCCTCTGTTTCCCTGGCAGCTCGACTGAGAATTCGTAATTCCATTCTATTGCCTCTCCTGCAAGGTAAAATGACCCGACGACAACCATGACAGCCCTTTTTTGCCTGTCGCTTTTGATCTCAAAGGCTGTCGCATCGTCGAAAGCTCTATCCAGAGCACGGCGCGCACCTTCAATGGCTGACAGCTTTTTGAAAAATATCCTTTTCTGCTCCTTCAGCTCACTATTATTAAGTATAAACTCCGCAGCTCGCATCAGTCTGGACGGATTTTCCGCCCTTGAGATGCCCGCATTCGTGAAATAGACATTCTCTATCTTGAGGTCGGATAGGAAGATAGCCCTCAACATCTCCTCGATGTCCTTGTCCTCGTTGGCCCCAAAAACCAGGAATATGCCGTAATTCCCGTCGGGAAAAGCCTTTCCGAGGTATTCGGTGAGTGCGCCGACGAACTCCCTGACCGCCATGCCGTTGTGAGCGCCATCGACTATCATCATCGGGTCGTATTTCCTGACGATCTCAAACCTTCCGTGAACGGCTTTAGGGGTAACTTTGTCAGTCCCACCTGCCGGTCTGCCGAGTTTCTGAGGCAAGCCCATGATATGTGTTGCAAGGAGCGCAACCGCCGCATTTTGAGCCTGATACCTGCCCACAAGTCCGGATTTGAGTTTCCTGTCGTCGTAACCGCAGCATGGGAATGCAAATTTGAATTGGGCCATGGGCGAAAACGGGTCATCGTTTTGAAGCACAAGGCCTTCGTAGGAGTAATTGGCTGCGTAAAGCGACACCCTGTCCCGCCTCGCCTTCGGTGGGATGGCCGTAACTTCTTCCTCGCAATATCTCTTTGCGACGGCCAGAGCCGAATTTTTGTCCTCTGAAGGTTTCTCGCTGGCGTTGAAAAGGAAGCCTATCTTGAAAATCAGCTCGTTGTTCTGCTCAAGCAGCGAGTTGATCTTACGCATGAGGCCGCGGAACACGATTTCCCTCGGCACGACCTCCTCGAACTCCTTTTTGTTGCCCGACTTGCTGATTGGGCACTTCACGACATCGGGCAACTGGTCGGCCACAACGACCTTTATCAGCGGGTTGTGACCGTGCATTTTGATGACATCCACCTTTTGTTGAACGATGTCCTCAAGGCGCGGGCCAAGAATATGGATGTGATCGTAGCCTATCGGTGTGATTATCGTCAGAGCCTGTTCGATGACATTTGTCGCGTCGTATTTGCCGCCCAGCCCGGCCTCGATGATGGAGTAATCAACATTGTTCTCCCTGAAATAGAGGAAGGCAACGGCGGTTAGAAGCTCAAAGTATGTCCTCATACCGCCGCGCCTTGGCATAAACCTGTGGATCCGTGAGATATAAGAGGCGAATTCGTCAACGCTTATCTCCTGAAACACAGGGCCACCTCGCCCGCCGGATACGATCTTAATCCTCTCAAGCGGCTGCAAAAGGTGGGGCGATGTGTAAAGACCGACCTTAAAACCGAAATTGGCGAGCAATGCGGCAAGGTGATGCGCCGTCGAGCCCTTGCCTTTGGTGCCGACTATCAGTATCGGGTTTTTGAGGCTTTTGTGAGGGTTATCGATCATGGCGAGAAATTCTCTAAATTCGTTCAGATCAGGAGGTTGCTTCGGCATCGTCCGCCGCTCGTAATTCACGAGTTTGTCCAGATAATCAAGCGCTTCTTCATAGTTCATCGTCGAGATGCGCGTGTGAGCAAGCCTGTATTTCTCGTTGAGCCTATCAGCAAGTGACTTGGCAGCCAGACTTGCGATCGCCGTTCCCGCTTTGTAGATGTAGGAATCTCCGCTGTTAGTCTCGATTTTGAGCGTTCTGCCGTCAAAATCTATCATGGAGATGTTGTTGTAGGGTATCACAACGAAACTGTTGCTCTCCTCAAAGGCGTAATATTTCACATTGACAATGGAATTTCGGTAAACATTCATCGTCGTGGGGGTTAGGTAGAATATGTCAAACTTAGCCTGCTCTTTAAAAATTGTCAGCAAAGGCGCCCCCCTGCCCATAAAATATGTCAACTCAAATACATCGCTCGGCTTGCCTCCCACAAACTCATGTAACTCGAGAATCCGCTCCTGCCCCATCCTCTTGAAATGGTTGAGAAAATCCACAAACAAAATTCTGTTGATGGATTTATTAAGCAAAATTATGTCCAACAGCCACATAGCGAGAGCGAGGGCGATTGTGCTGAATATCAAAACGAAGAAGGTGATGTCTCCTCCAAGAAAAGTGGCATCCTGCCACACTATCTCAGCACGGATATACCACAGCGGGGCAAGCGCTAACACAAAAAATATCAGGACATGAATCCAGATGAAGAAATCGGACTGCCATACAAATTTGTGTTTTGGCCCAACAGCTGTCGGGAAGACCTTAACTCCGTATGTGCCGGGATCGCCGATGTTCTTGCCCTCGTTCAATTTCTCATATTTTGGGGGCAGTTTATCGGTTAGCTTAGGATAAGGTTCAATTATTTCAGGTATTTTATCCTCGTTGTATTTCACGATGTATTTGACCGGCTTCTGCGCTGGAATGTTTATCAGCGAAGAACTTTTTGCATCAACAACTGTGGCTCTCCACAGGTAATTTATGTGTTCTGCGAGATCCAGATAGGACAACACAAACAAGGCGGCCTCGGCTGAAAAAATTGCTATGGGGACAACAACATACCAGAACTCCTTTGATTCAAACTTAAAACCTTCAAGGTGAATGGTGCTTTTCTGCATCATCACTGCCCAATAAATGCCGAGCAGTGAAACGATCAACCAGAATATCCTGAACATCCACAGAGAAACGGTGCCGTTCTGTCCAAAAAGGCCGTATTTCCTCTCAAGCACACTTATGTTTTTCTTTGAAAAAATCTCGTTGAACAATCCGAAAAAAAGCAAAGCTGCAAATGGAAGCAGGCGGAGGATAAACAATATCTTCATCTCAGGGCTCCCCAGATGTTTTTCACATCTGCGACAGAATTGACTGTAAAGTCGGGTTTCAAATCAGGTGGCAGTGTTTCAGCCTTTTCGAGGGGTGTAACGCCGCTCAGGACGAGGATTGACTTAACGCCGATGAGGCTACGCATACCTTCAGCCATGTTTTTGGCAAGTTTGATGTCGGTTTCAGGCCGATCTCCTATGACAACGATCTCATCGATGTCGGCCTGAGCCAGCTCCTTCAGCCGTTTCAGAGCTATCTCGCCTATAAACCTGTTTGGTTTCCCGATGACCACAGGCTCGACGCCTGTCGCATACCTGATGGACGCGACAATGGTTCCTGCTCCGGCCATCGGCCCATCCTCGGACGGCATCGTGCGGTCGTCGTTCGAGGCAATGAATTTCGCACCCTCGACAACGATCGAACGCACGGCCTCAGTCACCTTTGCATAATCGCAACTTCTATCAAGCCCAACGATCACAAACTCGGCTCCACGGTGGGTTTCAAGCACCGTCCAGCCTATACCCTCAACCGCCGTTTTCAGTCCTTTCTCGCCTATCACGAAAGCGCGATGGTTCCCTCCAAAATTCTCGCTCAAATACATGCCGGTCGCCACAGCCGATGTGATCACATGGCTTTGAGTCACCTCGATGCCGAGTTTTGAAAGCGAATCAGCTACATCCTCAGGCGTTTTCGTGGAGTTGTTCGTCACAAGCACGAAAGGCACATTTTCCGCCTCAAGAAAGGCTATGAACTCATCCGCGCCCGGTATCGGGCGGTCACCCAGCTTCAAAACGCCATCAATGTCAATCAGAAATCCGATTTTCATCGTCGTGCAATTTTAAGCCCGAATTCGGAAGTTTCAAACCCCGACGGCCGGCTCAAGCAGCCTCAGCACACCCTTATCCGCATCGAACTCAGCTTCAACGCCGATCGGCATGGTGGCGATGTCAGGGATATGTCCGAACTTCAGGCCGTAGAACACCGGAATTCCGAGCCCGGAGAAGTGCTCAACAAAGACATCGACCACGCCATCCTCGTCCTCCACATTGAATTTGCCAATGGCTATCCCCCTGACATTCTCGAACTTGCCAGCCAGTTTCATGTGGGTCAACATCCTGTCCACCCGATAGGGCAATTCGCCGACATCCTCGAAGAAAAGTATCGCCCCGTCCGTATCGAAATCGTATGGCGTGCCGATGAGCGTGACGAGCAGCGAAAGGCACCCGCCGATCAGCCTGCCCCGCGCCACGCCACCTGAGATCCTGACGCCGTTGTCGCTCTCGACCGAAATACGCTCGCCTCCAAGCACTTTCAGGAAACTCTCAACTGTGTAAGGCTCATCCTTTGAGAAGTTTGACGCCACCATCGGCCCGTAAAATGTCACAAGTCCGGTCTTTTCGTAAATCGGGACCACAACCGTCGTCAGGTCGCTAAACCCCATGATGATTTTGGGATTTTGGGCAATCAGGGACATATCCATTTCGGCAAGGAACTTGAGCGTGCCCCAGCCGCCCCTGACCGAGATTATCGCCTTCACTTCATCATCCGAAACGAGGGCGTGCAGATCTCTGAGCTTCTCAGAAGGGGGGCATTCCTTTCTCGCGCAGGGCATTTCCTTGACCCTGAATCCAAGGGAAATGAGCTTTTCGATCCCTCTGTCGATGGCGCTGAGGTCGCGCGGCAGCCACGCAAACGATGAGATGCCAATCACATCGCCCTGACTTAACCTTTGAGGCTTCATGACGCTATCTCCGGCAAGATTTCATAGATCAGCCTGCCAAGCCTTTCCGATGCCT
Source organism: Caldifarciminota bacterium (assembly GCA_027037615.1). GTDB lineage: Bacteria > Hydrothermota > Hydrothermia > B15-G9 > B15-G9 > WGAI01. The sequence goes on from JALVZN010000089.1 coordinate 6,244, forward strand.
TACCGGCCACCTCTATGACCTCCTCGTGCGTGGTCGGTTTCGGGTCGTAAGGGTCGGCAACATTCGTTATGATCGAGAAACCGAGCACCTTCATGGACAGGTATTTGGCAACGATAACTTCAGGGACCGTTGACATGCCGTCAGCGTCACCGCCGAGTATCCTCGCCATCCGATATTCTGCTGGCGTCTCAAGCGTGGGGCCGGGTATCGCCACATAAACGCCTCTCTGAAGCGAAATTCCCATGACGCTCGCCTTCTTCTCGGCAACTTCGATCAACTTCCTGTCGTAGGGCTCGTGCATGGACGGAAATCGAGGGCCAAGTCGGTCATCGTTAGGCCCCCTCAACGGGTTGTCAGGCAGCAGGTTGATGTGATCCACTATGAGCATTATGTCGCCCTGCCTGAATTTCGGGTTGACGGCACCGGCAGCGTTGGTGACGATAAGCGTTTCCACGCCAATCTCTTTGAATACATAGATCGGCAAAGTGATCTCCTTCATCGAATAACCCTCGTAGTAGTGGAAACGGCCGGCCATCACGACCACATCGACCCCGTTTATCCTGCCGGTTACCAGCTTGCCAGCGTGCCCTTTCACAGTGGAGACCGGGAAATGCGGAATCTCGCTGTAAGGGATTTCGACATAATCCTCAATCTCGCCGAGCGCCGAGATGCCCGAGCCAAAAATTATGGCCACCTTTGGCCTGACTTTGATCTTCGAGCCGATAAATCCAGCAGCCTCTTTGGTTTTATCCATAAGCGTCATGGCGACCTCCTATTCGGGCGTATCCTGAGCCCCTCTCATTTTAAGCCACTCGATTGCCCTCCTGAGCCTATTCAAAACAGTCTCTTTGCCAAGTGCTTCCATGAGTTCAAAGAGGCCGGGGCCGAATGTCATGCCGGTAATCGAAAGCCTTATGGGATGGATGAGCTTTGCGGCGGACACGTCCAGCGATTCCGCCACACCCCGAACGACGCCCTCGATGTCCTGAGCTGTCCAGTTTTCAAGCTTTTCCAGCTCGGAGAGGCAGGTCTCCAGCCTCGATGCGACTTCAAGTGGTCGCTTGAAGTGCTTTTTAACTCCCTTTTCATCGTATTCGGTCACATCCTCGAAAAAGTAACGGGACAGCTCGACGAAATCGCGCAGGGTCCTGGCGCGCTCTTTGTAAAGTGGGATCAATTTCCTGATGGCCTCGTCATCCGTAACCCCGACTTCGGAGAAGAACGGGCGCAGGAGCTCCAGAAGCTCGTCGTCCGTTTTCATCCTTATGTAAACCGAGTTGATCCAGTTCAGTTTCTGCATGTCGAACACAGCAGCCCGTTTACCGACTTTTTTGATGTCGAACAGGCTGATCATCTCGTCCTTCGGCACGATCTCGCGATCCTCGCCGGGCGACCAACCGAGCAGCGCAAGGAAGTTGAAAAGCGCCTCCGACAGATACCCCTGCCTCCTGTATTCCAGAACGGACACAGCGCCGTGACGCTTGGAGAGCTTTTTCTTGTCCGGGCCAAGTATCATCGGAAGGTGAGCAAATTGCGGAAGCTCCCATCCCATCGCCCTATAAATCAAAATCTGCTTGGGCGTATTCGGGATATGGTCTTCTCCCCTGATCACATGTGTGATGCCCATCGAGTGGTCGTCCACAACCACAGCGAGCTGATAGGTTGGGTAACCATCCGACTTCATTATCACGAAGTCCTTGATGTCCTTGCCCTCAAAAACGATATGGCCTCTTATCAGGTCGGTGAACTCGATCCGCTCGGACTTCGGCACGCGGAACTTGATGGCGACCTTCTTGCCCTCAGCCTCTTCAGGTGCGACCTCGATGCATTCGCTTTCGCCTTCAGGAGTGTAGCAGTAATAAGCAAGTCCTTTGTTCACAAGTTCTTTAGCCACTTCCCTGTAAATCTCAAGCCTTTGCGACTGATAAACGAGCTCCTCATCCCATGTAAGGCCGAGCCATTCAAGCGATTTCAGGATGTTGTCCGTCATCTCAGGCGTCGATCTCTTGACATCGGTGTCCTCGATCCTGAGCAGGAACTTACCACCGTGATGTCTGGCAAAGAGCCAGTTGTAAAGTGCTGTCCTCGCGCCACCTACATGGAGATAACCTGTCGGTGAAGGGGCAAATCTAACTCTCACATCTCCCATATCACAATCTCCTTTTGTTGCCTAAATTTTAAAGTAAATCGGGCGAAACCTCAGAGAGGGATAGCGCCCCGTCGCGGCATACAGCCACGACGGGGGCGGCAGTGTGGCAGGCTACCTCACAAGCACAAGCTTGCGGGTGAGGGTCTTCTCGGCGGTGTGCAGCCGGTAGAAGTAAACTCCTGCCGGTAGTCTCATACCTCGTGAGTCCTTTCCTCCCCACTCGACATGATAAATGCCGGGCTCATGCTTCCCTTTAGCAAGGCTCACGATGTATCTACCAGCTACATCGTAAATCTCAAGCTCGACTTCCATCTTTTTGGGCACAGCGTAGGTGATTACCGTCTTCTTGTTGAATGGGTTCGGCATGTTCGGATAGAGCGCCAGAACTCTCGGTATGCCATTCTCACCTTCATCCTCCTCGACGCCTGTCGGTTGCGGGTTGACGAACAGGATCGCCTGACCGGCTTTCGGTTTCCCGCCTTTCGCATCGTCCATCGAGACGCCCATGTTGCCGAACCGCCTGACTCTCATTCCCAGCAGCCCGAAATCGCCAGACTTACCGGCCGACCAGTTCGGCGTGAACGGGTTCTCGTCGTATGTGTAAAGCACATAATTGCTCGTGGGGTTGGAGTTGCTGGACGAATCCTGCATCCCTATCGTGGCGTCGTAGTCTTCGCTGTCGTATTCTGACATGTCCTTATACTGGAACTTGATGTTGCCGTGTCCGGGTGGTGGCGGTGTGTAGATGATCACCTCGAATGTGAACAGACTGGATAATCCAAGTTTTGGCACGCGATGCCATTCGATAACTGTGGAATCCGGCCATGTGCGCACATAGATCAGGCTATCCGGCCCGCCTGTGATGCTGCCCTTCACATAGAGATCATCCCAGAACGGCGCTATCACCACAGGGCCTTCAACCGGCAACTGGTTATTGAATGCGGATATGAACTCTCCAACCAATTTGATTGCCCCATTGGATCCGACATAGACCGAATCTATCGTGTCGCCGTAAATCACGGTGTGTCGGCCGAGTTTTACCCATGCCGCTCCGTCATCGCCTGTCGCAAGCGTGTCAACGGAATCGATCTTGGACGATGTCAGCTCGATCCAGCTGTAGCTCACGCCTCTGTCCACATCCTTTGCCACCCAGCCGAGATCGTCATGTATCTCATGCCTTAACAAGTGGAAGTAGCGGACAATGGTGTCGTTTGCCGTGTAATTCTCACCTGTCTGTTTCACAAAGACAACTATCTTGTAGTCTGGCATCGAGGTATTCATCGTGAATGAGGGCGGGAGCCACGAATCGAAATCGGCCCAGAATCCGCTATCAGGCGGTATGTTTGAGAAG
>JALVZN010000090.1 GCA_027037615.1 Caldifarciminota bacterium
TTATATCCCTTATTCGTTTGGGGCTCAAAATCTTAGCCGTCTCAAGCATGAGCAGCAGGTTCAGCAGGGTGTAGATGGAGAAGTTGATGAAAACGGTATAAATCGTCGCTGCCAGTAGGATTGGCGTGAAAATGTATTTGTGGCCTGAGCCCGGTATGGACGGCTTGCCGATGTAATCGTGATAAGCGGCCCAGACAAGCGGGATGAAAAACCACCATGTGATGGACGAAACCTCTTTCAAAATGGGCAAAAAAGCGGCCGCAATGCCGACATACAGCGCAAGAAACAGCGGCCTCCTCAGATGAGGGTTAAGCTCGCCTGCGCCAGCCGGTTTCCCGGCTATGTCATCCTTCCATCTCGTCCAGCGTAACTTCATTCAACCACTTCCAGTAAGCTTCGTTTATCTCCGCCACATCTACCAGGATTATGGGCGGCACTTTGTAAGGATGTAGCTCCTTGAGCCTGTCTTTCAACCGCTGGTAAAGCGATCTTTTCGTCTTTATTATGACGCCAACCTCATCGCCAGACTCGATGTTGCCCTGCCATGTGTAGATCGATTTGATTTTGAAGATGTTGCAGCAGCCTGCAAGTCTTTCGGAAACAAGCTGTTTACAAATTTCAGATGCCACTCCTTCATCTGGCAAAGTGGTGTAAACGATTGCCATCATCGCCTCTCACCTCCCTGTTACGGGAGTGTTTATATACCCATTCGGAAGCCTGTCAAGGCAGGTGACAAAAGTTCTCCCATTTGTCAATTTAAAACGCAATAGTTATACTAAAAAACGATATGACAAAAATAACCCTCGAATTTGCAGGAGATTTAAGGATCGAAGATTTAGCCCTATCTTTACCGCCAAATGGAATTGAAGCCATAAACATGAGGGAAGTTAACTTCATCTTCCCATCTGCCATAACAGCACTTGCCGCTCTGCTCCATGAGAAGAGAAAAAAAGGACATTCAATTGATGTCGAGCTTCCGTCTGCCTCATCGGGAATCGCCGGGTATCTCAAAAGGATAAGATTTGACGAACTTGCAGGCGTAAACATCGATGTAACCCAGAGAGAACATCCCCCAGAGGGCCGCTTTGTGGAGTTAACTTTCATAGATTCATCCGATAAAAAGGACGAATTTACCAAGCAATTTTTGCGAGAAGTTTTTGAGGGCGAATTAGAAAAAGACTTGATAAGCGAGATATTGTCTGCCACCTCGGAGCTGCTGGAAAATGTGCTCCTGCACTCCGGTGATAACCCTTGGTGCATAGCCATGGCGCAGAAATATCGTTCAACGATAGAGGTCTCGATAAGCGATCGAGGAATTGGAATTCGAGAGAGTTTATCCAGAAACGGTGACTTTGACATCCCATTCGATGCCCTTGCCGTTCAGCTTGCAGTCAGAAGGGGAATAACGAGGGACAGCGAAAAATTTGCCGGAGAGGGTTTATGGAAAGTCAAAAATTTTGCGGTAAAGCAAAACGGTTTCTTCTGGCTCTGGTCAGGTAACGGTCTTTTTACGGCTTCTCCATGGACGCAGGGAGCTGGAACTGTGCCGGGATATTGGCATGGCACAACTGTTGGGTTCTACTTCAAAAGACATGGATGGACACGGCTATGAAGGGCAAGAAAATCCTCGTAAAAGATGTCATAGGAAGCGCTTTTGCGGACGACAGGGAGAAAGGAGAAAAACTCAGGCATGAAATTGAGAGAAATCTGGAAAACGGGGAAGCGCAACTTATACTGGATTTTTCTGGTATAACCGCCTTAACCACAAGCTTTAACGATGAAGTTTTCAGAAAACTCAACAGCAAATGGAGGAAACCGTATTACTTCAAGCTGGAAGGGCTAAAATCGGATAACAAGGCTGAAATAGAAAGGCTTCTCGCTCCCGAAAAAATCGAACTTAAACTCAAAACTCTAAAGGTGTCAGGCTACAAAAATCTTGTAAATTTCAGATGGGAAGACATAAAGGAATTCAATGCGGTGTTTGGGCCGAATTCTTCCGGAAAGTCGGCGATAATTGAGGCGTTCGACCTCCTCGTAAATGCTCATAGGGGAAATTTGGGCATGTTGTTCAATGAGTTAAATCTGAAATTCATGGCAACGCCGGTGCATCTCTTTTCAGATCCCCACAAAAACATCGAAATTGAGGCAAAATTCGATTATAACAACTCCGAGCTGGTTTTAAGCTCATGGATAACATGGAAACCCGATCAAAAATGGGTGAGTATTGGCAGTTTGGTTCACAATTCTCAAACAATTTACACATTCTTTCAGATGGAAAACGAAAATATCAGCTATCAGGGAAGTTATGAGGACTGGATTGACATACTTGACAAGATCAAGGTCATCAAACTGCAACCTGAACGATTAAAAGCCCCTTCGCCTGTTTTCGAGGTGGATTTGAAGGAAGATGGAAGCAACATAGCCTCTTTTCTGCACAACCTTAAGAAAAAATTCCCCGAAAAATACAGGAACATACTCTACGGCATATCAACTTATGTGCCGGAGATAAACGACATCAGGACAGAGGAGTTCCAGATTGACGGCAAGTTATTCGTTAGATTGCTATTTCAAGACTCCAGAGGGTGGCATCCAGCAGCCGTCATGTCCGACGGCACAGTGAGGATTCTGGGATTTCTGGCATTTATCAATCATCCACGCTCTGACATCATCGTGATAGATGAACCCGAAAACGGATTTCACCCTGAGAGATTGAAATGGTGGATAGAATCCCTCGTATCCGGCACCCGTCAAAACACCATTCAGGTCATACTAATGACACATTCGCCGCTGATTGCACAGAGCGTTCCAAGGGAAACATGGTGGTTCACAACATCCTCTAATTCAGGGGCTTATATTGAACAAGTGCCTGATTTCGTGGACAACATTGAGGAACTGTTATGAGTTTGAAAATCATAAAAATTTTAGGCGAAGACAAATGCCATATCCTATTGGTAGAAGCCATATTG
>JALVZN010000091.1 GCA_027037615.1 Caldifarciminota bacterium
CAGAATGTTTACGCAAACTTCGACATCTCGGACGAGGTGCTCGCCTCGCTTGCGGAGTCATGAGCAGAGTTATCGGGATAGATCCGGGCATCACGGCAACGGGTTACGGCCTGATCGAAGGCACGCAGGTGCTTGACACCGGCGTCATAAGGCCGTCCGCCCGCCTGAGCCTGCCCGAAAAACTGTATTACATCTTCATAAACCTCAAGGAGATACTTGATCGGTGGCGGCCTGATGCGGCCGTTATCGAAGAGGTGATTTACCATCGAAATGTCCGGTCTGCGCTTTCACTCGGCGCCGCGCGAGGCGTTGTCCTCGTTGCGCTGCGCATGGCGGATGTCGAGATACATGAGATCTCGCCGACCGCGGTCAAGCTTGCGGTCACGGGCAACGGACGCGCCTCGAAAGAACAGGTCGCTTTCATGATCGGAAACCTTTTGAATTTCGATGTCAACGGCGTTTCTGACCATGTTACAGACGCTCTCGCCTGCGCTATGGCGCTAAACAGAGGGGTTGTGAGGGCATGATCTATTCCGTGAAAGGCGTTTTGCTCCACAAGTCGCCGTTTTCGTGCGTGGTCCAGGTATCTGGAACCGGCCTCTCGCTCGAACTCAAGATCCCGCTCTCGACTTACGAAGCACTGCCCGAAACCGGCAGCGATGTGGTGCTTTACACCCAGCTTGTGGTGTCGGGCAAAAGCGGAGAGCCCGTCCTATACGGCTTTTTGAGGCGCGATGAAAGGTTTATCTTCAGGAAATTGATCGACATGCCCGGCGTCGGCCCTTCACTCGCCCTAAGATTGCTATCGGGTATGAGCCCGGGCGAACTGATCTCAGCAGCCGATAAGGGCGATGTCAGGGCGATCTCCAGCATAAAGGGGGTCGGCCCGCGCAGGGCTGAACGGATAGCGTTTGAGTTGAAGGAGAGGCTTTCGGAGTTTCGCGAAGTGGTAGGCGAGGAAGCTGAGGAAGCGGAAGTTGTGCGCGGACATGCGGCCGACAGCATCGCAAATGCCGTTGAGGCACTCGTCGCACTCGGCCTCAAAAGGCCTGAGGCTGAAATGGCTGTCAGCAACGCTGTCTCAAGCCTCGGTAAAAACTTCACCATCGAGGACCTCATACGGAAGGCCCTTTCATCGAGAAAACCCTGAAATTGCGCACCTATTTAGCACAATCGGGCGATCCATTGCACCCAAAATGTGAAAAAATAGACATTTGGCCAATTTTGCTTGACATAAGGGCTTGGGAGAATTAAGTTTTTCAATCTAAACACACTTGAGGAGGTGCTATTATGGGTATTGTGAAACTGTTTTTAATCGTTGTGGGAATGTGGAACATCAGGCATGCAGCCGTTCCGCATGTCTCCATGCTTCCGAACAGCCATTTTTCCACGATGAGCAAATGGGTCTGGGACTGGCCGGGGCCTGAGGGCGGCGCTCCCACCAGCGTCGTGGCCGACCCGTCAAATCCGTCTCATGCAATCGCTCAAACCGATTATCTTCTCTGGGAATACAATGGGACATCGTGGTCTCTGGATCAGGCGATGATGGACATCGGCTCGCCTGTCAGGATTATAGCTCTCGACAACGACGAATTCGGCGTCTTTGCAATGGGTCGGGAGACCGGCGGGACAGATGTCATGTTCCTCAAAAAATCATGGGGCGGCTCATGGAACGAGATAAGGTCATTTGCGAATTTCCTGTGCGTTGCTGAAGCGGCCGGCAGCGTCAACTATGTGGTCACTGCCGATACGATCTTCAAGACGACGGACGGCGGTGACACATGGACGGCCGTGCACACAACCCCGTTATTCTCGACCGAAAACATGTTGAACCTCGACATCGACTTCTCACCCGCCAATGCGCAAACCGTTTACTTAGCTGTATCTTACCACGATCCGCTTGAGACGGTGCTTTTCAAATCGACCGATGGCGGCGCCTCGTGGGATACGGTCTATGTCGATTCATCGACATCTCAGGGGTTCTTGCCTACGATGAAGGAGATCGAGGTCAAATCCGACGATCCGGACTTTGTGGTGATTGTCGGCGGCCTTTTCAACGGCCCGTCGATGATAAAATACTCCACAGATGGAGGGAACAGCTTCAACATCTGGCTTGAAACGCTGGCTCTCGGGCTGGTGTCAGCCGAAGATGTGGAGTTTATCGGCGACACGCTCTATATCTCCAACATGCTTCCGAGTATGCTCGTCAAAGGCTCGAAGTTCATGGGATTCTGGCGATTTGAGACCCTCGACACCCTTCGCATGTATGGTGATATCTTTCTCGTCGGAAACACGGCGTATGCGACCTATTCGGCGGGCATCGTGAGCGTGGCGCCGTCAGGTGACATCACGGATGTGTCCAATGGGCTCAAGGCGGTCGAGATTTTGGGCCGCATTCTTGGAGCAGAAGGCGCTTTTTCATTCCCTCAGCACGGGGTTATGTCCGACGGCACAATGGCGTTGACCGACCTGCCGTTTTACCTGACAGTCGGCGAATTTGAGACCAAGCCGAGCAATGCAATCTACATAACCCACGATGGCGGAAACACATGGGAGAAAAAATTCATCCCATCCGTGATCGTGTTCAATGCCATAAATGCGCCTAACAACCCGAATTACCTCTATGTCGGCGGCGTCGGCCTCGAGCTCATCCCGCCTGACTCCATGGCACTTTACACGCTGTTCAGGAGCACCGACGGCGGAAACAGCTTTGAGCCGCTCCAGATGGCATCCGATTCGGGCGAAGTTAGCCCGATGATCGTCAGATGGGTATCCCCATCGGATCCGAATGTGATAATAGCGACCCAATTTGCGACGGACAGCGTCTCACTCATGCGTTCAACTGATGGAGGGCACACATTCGCCACCGTCTTAACCATCCACGACCAGCCGATAGCGCTCACAGGCACCGATACCCTATTTTTAGTGCACGGCGACAACCTGATTTCCGTTGAAGTCAGCTATGACGGCGGAGCCACATGGTCGAATTTCACCACCATCAACGGATTTGTGGGCGATGCTGAGTATGTCGCGCGTCAACGCCAACTCTATCTTATATGCGCCTCGGCAACCGGTTTTGAGATAAGGGCTTACACGCTCGATGGGAACTACCAATCCATAACTCCGCCCATTATAGCCGCATATCCCGTTGACATGAGTGTGGATTCGCGCGGCCGCATCTTCATGGCATACTACGCACAGCCGATCTCAATCATCGCTCGCTACGACGGCAGTTCATGGGATGCGGACACGACATCGATAAATTTCGTGTCGGAAGTGCTCGCAAGCGACACCGCTGTGGTCAGTTTGACCCTTTTCACGAGCGGATTTAGGAGCAGGGAGGCGGCTTTTGCCGTCGAGGAACCTCCAATGCCGATCGAAACTCCATCTCGCGCGCCTGAAGTGGGCTACTCTCACGGGATTTTGACCGTTGGGCTCCAGATGCCAGCTCGCGGCGCAATCACGCTGACAGTGTTCGATGTCAGCGGCAGGACGGTCGCATCTTTCAGGAGAGAGGCGACATCGGAAGGGACTGTGAGATTCCCAGTTCCCGAAAAACTATCTTCTGGCGTTTACCTTTACGAACTTAAATGCAGCTCAGGGACTTACAGAGGGAACTTCATCGTCATCAACTGAAAAACTGCGGCATGGGGCAGCGCAACCGCTGTCCCATGCCCAATCCGAATTGAGGGGTTATAATATTCGACATGCCGAAAGATATCAGAATTGAGAGGTTGAAAAAGAAATTTGAGGAATTGCGAGATTTATTTGATCCAGAAGGGGTTAAATCCGAGATCGAGCAGATAGAGCATGAAAGTCAGCAACCGGATTTCTGGTCAAATCCTCAGAAAGCGCAATCCCGAATGTCGCTCCTGTCATCGTTGAAGAAGCGGCTTGATACGATCAGGAGGCTGGAAGAGCAGATAAAGTATGTTGAGGAGCTGTCCGAACTTGTCGATGAGGACGAGGAGTTGGCGGCGGAATACGACAAGGAGATCGCCAAACTCGAAGAAGATCTCAATCAGGCGGAACTTGAGGCGGTTCTGAACGAGCCGGAAGATCGCAACAACGCAATCCTCACGATCCATCCGGGTGCAGGCGGCACGGAGTCGCAGGACTGGGCGGAGATGCTCATGAGGATGTATATCAAGTGGATAGAGCGCAAGGGTTTCAAATACAAGATCCTTGATTACCAGCCGGGCGAGGAGGCTGGAATAAAGGATGTGACCATACTCGTCGAAGGCCCCTACGCTTACGGCTACCTGAAGGCCGAGCGTGGCATCCACCGCCTCGTCAGGATCTCGCCGTTCGATGCGAGCCGCAGAAGGCACACCTCGTTTGCGTCCGTGTTCGTTTACCCCGAGATGGAAGATGTTGAGGTGGACATCCGCAAGGAGGACCTCAGGATCGACACATTCAGGGCTTCAGGGCCTGGCGGACAGCACATGCAGAAGAACGAAACGGCGGTCAGGATCACGCACATCCCCACAGGCATTGTCGTGAGCTGCCAATCCGAACGCTCTCAACATCAGAACAAGCTCACGGCCTTGAGGATCCTGAAAGCAAGGCTTTATGAGTATTACAAAGAGAAAGAAAAAGAGAAGCTCGCCGATGTCGAGAAGGAGAAAACTGACATCGGCTGGGGTCATCAGATAAGATCGTATGTCCTTCATCCTTATAAAGTTGTGAAAGATCACAGGACAGGATATGAATCCTCCAACCCCGACGCAGTTCTTGACGGGGATATCGACGAGTTTATCCGCCAATTTTTGATAAAAAGTAAGAAAAAGTAGTGGGGGTGCACAATGTCAGGCTATATCGTTGAGTTTGTTGATGTTATGAAATATGAACTTGGTGACAGTCTGAAAGGTTTGTCCATCTATAGTTTTATAGATGGACAAAGCATATTTGAGATATCTTTCGCGGAGCCAGATACCTGTAAGTTATCCGAGTGGATCTCAATTGTAAACAGCGAAACTGAGCATCTTATTTCAAATTCTGCATTTGCCAGCAGTATGGAACTCATGCTTATAAAATTGAGGTCTGGCTACAATATTTTCTTGTATCCGATCATGAAAGGGCACATAGTATTGGCATTATCAGTTATCTCTGATATTTCTATCGCGCGCATTTATGAAATGTTTGAAAAACACATAGAGAAGGTTAAACAAATTGAGAGGTTGTTCCAATGAAACCAAAAATCCTGTGCGTTGACGATGATCCTAATTTTCTCAATATATTTGGAGAGCACTTTGAAAATAACAACTGGACGGTTATTTATGCCTCTAATGGTAGAGAAGCAATTGAGAAATTTGCTGTTTTTATGCCTGATATAATTGCTCTAGACGTTATTATGCCCGACCTTAACGGATTTGAGACATTAGAAATCATAAGGGATTACATAATGGGTTACCCTTACCTACCGTTTTTCATCAGTTTTATTGAAGACATTAAATTTATAAGTAAGAGTCTTAGCAAATTTCACGCAATCGAGTATTTCACAAAGAGGGCGTTCAGGAACGACCCGGATTATGTGCTCCGCACGATAGAAAGCAAATACAGACACATCAAATCCGCGCGCGAGAGCGCTTCCGTCAGCAAACTCCCGCCACATGACATAAAGACGCTGATATCCAGCAAGATATGGTCAGGATTTAGCGGCATCCTTGAGATCTTTTGCGAAAACGGAAGTTTCACCATCAGATTCGAGGGCGGCAAGCCGTGGTGCATATACGAGGATGGCTCCAGTGTGAAATTGGGCTATGTGCTTGAACAAATCAGGCAAAATTCCGAGTGTGAGGTTAAGATCATCGATGAGATGGGGATCAAGAACATCGTCTCAAGCAGGGTTGGACTGCTCCTTAAGTCAGTCAACATCCTGTTTGGCAACAGCTTAAATTTCATGGTAAAAAACGCCAAATCGGGAGAAATTATCCACACAACAGTCATGGGCAAGAAGCTGGAGAATATTCAGTCGATAGCCAACGCCAGCTATAACTGGCACTCGGGCTTCCAATTGGTCGGGGAGGAAATAGAATACATCGATTTCCTTGCTGATAAATTCGCCGGGATATTTTATCCTATAAACAGCTCTTACGATTTAGTTGTCTCATTTGACCGCTCGAGATGGAGGGATTTCGAGCGTAGCCTGCATAAGGTTCTAAGAAATAAGATCTTACTGCTCAACAGCATACTGAAAGAAGAGGTCATTGGATGAAAATACTCGTGGTCTTCAATCCAGCTTCGCACAAGGCCCTCAAATGGCCCGATGTCGTTAGTCTTGTGCGTGAAAAGATAGAGCAAAAGCCGCATACAGAGCTTGTCTGGATAGACACGGAGAGCGCCGGTCAAATCGAGGAAGTTGCCCGTTCGGCTGTGGCAGAAGGGTTTGACATAATTGTTGGGATGGGCGGCGATGGCACGGTCAATGAGCTCGTAAACGCAACCTGCTGCACAGGTCAGACCGTAGGGATCATCCCTTTCGGCATAACGAATGTCTTTGCCCTTGAGGCCGGCATACCGCTTGACCCCATCGACGCCGTCGATGTGCTGTTCGATGGCAGAAAGCAGAGGTTCGACCTCGGCGACGCCAACGGCAGAAAATTCATGTTGATGCTCGGCGCAGGCCTCGACGCTCAGGCCGTCCACCTGTATAAACCGGAGCTAAAAAAATACCTCAACCAATACGCCTACATAGCTTCAGGAGTTAAGGCCTTTTTTACCTACAAACAGACGCCGCTTAGCGTAACGGTTATGGACAACGGGGAGGAACTCATTGGCTATCAGGTCATAGTGGCAAACTGCGGCTATTACGGCGGCAAGAGGAAGATCGCACCTGACGCCGTTCCGACCGACGGATACCTCAACCTCGTGGTTTACAAAAGGCGCGGCATCTTCCCGACTTTCAAGTATTTCGTCACCACTGTGATAGCCCAACACCATCGGCTGAGCGACATCGAGTTCAGAAGGGTGAAATCGGTAAAGATCGACGGCGATGCGCCTTATCACATCGATTCTGAGCCGATCGGACACCTGCCGGTCGATGTGTTCGTGGTGGTCAGAGCCGTCGAAATAATGGTGCCGGAAAGATGAACCTGCTGCCCCTCATTCTGGCTACATTCGTGAAGCTCCAACCCATAAACGCAGCTTTCGACTTCTGGAACGGGTATCCCTTCATAAACGAATTCTGGCATAATGACACCATCACGGTGTATCCACTGGCCAGGTTTAGCGTTGACGGTCAGGAGCTGCCGTTCAGGCCTCCTCTGACGATGTTCTCCCAATGGGGTTTTCAACTCGATGGGACGCGCCTCGACCTTCGGCTCTCAACCGCACAGCCCGCGGACACGCTCCCGATCGCTCAGCTGTTTTCCATCAGGGGAACCGACAGGCTGTCCAGACTGGGGCTTCTGTTTTATCGCCCCACAATCGCTGGCCCCTACTTCATCTCGTATGATCATGTTGAAATGCCGTCTTACGGCGCAATATCTTCCCGCACAGGGATCAGCGCAGACATGGGCTGGAAAAAGGTCAGGGTGGGACTCTCTTACATCGGGATGACATACAGCGATCCGCTGCTAAGCAAAAAGTTTTCGTTCCTCAGCGGCAGCTTTGGGCTTGGAAATGCCTCGTTCAGGCTGCTCTCTGCCGTGCATGGAGGTAACAGGTTTGAAAAGGTCGAGGTTTCGTATGCGTTCAGAGGCTGGGAAGCCAGTGCTGGGGGCATGGAAGGCACGCCGTTTTTCACATTGGAGCGCAAATTCGGCCCTGTGTCGGCCCGCCTCGGCTATGTCAGACATGCGCCACTGCTATCGGTATCGGCTCACACAAGTTCGTTCATGGCGTCAATGAGGTATTCGACCGAGGGCTTTGAGGTCAATGGCATTGAGAAGGAGGCCACTGTGCTTCGTTTCAGCTCCATTTTCCTGCGCGGGAACAACATGGTGGAGCTGGATGGGATAGTGACCGACACCCTCAAAGCCATATCGTGGGCATCGGCTTCTGAACTGCCTGTCCCGATAACTTCAGGCATCTTTTTGGGCGGAGGGTTTGGCGGCACGGTCACGAAATCGGATTCCGTGACCAGAGATTTTCGCGTTCAGACATGGCTGAGGTTCTCTAAACGCCTCCATAAATCGCTCGAATTCAACGGTATTGCGATTGCGAGATACCAGCCTGAGAAGGCCATTTTCGTTGGGGATGTGGTCCTCGGGCTCCGCCTGTTTGAGGATGTAACAATCAGTTACATCCTTGATAATTATCTCCGTTACAAAGTGGTCATAACAGCCAATTTCAGGGGGTAATTCCCTATCCGTTTGTCATGCCACAGTTTTTCCCTTTACCATCAGTTTCCGATGGATAGGATTGGCATAGATATCGGGGCGACTTTAACGAAGGTCGTGGAGGATAGCAAGCTTTACAGGCTTGCCACTGGCGAACCTCTGGATACGGTCAGGAAGATAGTCGACGAGAGGGATGTTGACCTGAGGCTGACGGGATGCATGGCTCTGGAGCTGCCCGACAGAATAGGGAAGGCAGTTGCGGTCAAAATTCCGGAGTTTGAGGCACTTGCGATCGGAGCCCGTGTGCTCTCAGGCATGAACGATGGCATCCTTGCCACCGTCGGCACCGGAACATCGGTCATACGGATTTCCGACGGCGAACATCTTGGGGGGACCGGCATCGGATGCGGCACGCTTCTCGGCCTTTCAAAACTGCTTCTGAATGTGACAGATGCTGACGCCGTGTCCAGAATGGCGGAGGTGGGTGACGCCCGTAAGGTGAACTTGCTCGTCGGCGACATCTGTCCCCTGCCGCCGGGTCATCTCCTGTCCAATGTCACGGCCTCAAATTTTGCGAAACCGTTGAAAAACGGCGAATTCACGCACAACGATGTGGCTGCCGGCCTCTACTCGCTTGTTGGAGAAGCGGTTGCCACACTGGCATCGTTTCTGTCTAAGAAAGCAGGGTTCGATTTTGTCCTTTATGCCGGCGGTGGGATGGTCGATCCCGTGCTGAAAAGCGTGATCGAGAGGACCACTCAATTCTGGGGTCTGAGGCCCATGGCTTTGCCTGAACCGCTGTTTGTGGGGGCAATTGGAGCTTACAACAGGGAGAAGTGACATGGAACATATCATGCCGTTCATAAAACTCCTGACGGTCTTCGGATTTATGATTTTGTTGCTGCGCCTCAAGGTGGACATCGGAATTGTCATCCTCGGAGGCGCACTCGCGCTTGGACTGCTTTTCGGGATGAACTTCCTGAACCTGTTGAAGGTGTCAGCTCGTGCATCCGTCGAGTTTGCGACCATCCGACTTTTGCTGATTGTCATCTTCCTGAGGCTATTGAGCGGAATTATGGCGCAAACAGGGGCATTGAAACGGATCGAACTCGCATCTCGCATGATATTCAGGGACATCAAATGGGGACTTGCGGCTATCCCTGCGCTTATAGGGTTGATGCCGATGCCGGCCGGCGCGCTCGTATCGGCCCCGATGATCGAACCGATGGCGAACAGGTTGAACCTGAGCAAAACGGACAGGACACTGGTAAATTACTGGTTCAGGCACATCTGGGAGTATTCATGGCCTCTCTATCAGGGGTTGATCATAGCCGCCGCCATGATCTCATCGCCCGTGA
>JALVZN010000092.1 GCA_027037615.1 Caldifarciminota bacterium
AGAGAACGGGCAGAGAGGATTTCATCGGCGTGGTGAATGTGCTCGGCTCAACGCTTGCCATGAAAGCCGAGCCGCTCCTGCCCATAGCGTCCGACCTCGAGATATCCGTCCCCGCAACAAAGACTTTCATGAATCAGATGGTGTTGCTCCTCTATCTCGCTTTCAAACTGGCTGAGCACAAAGGGATTGAGCCTCGGTATCCCATCCCCGATTTCGAGAGGATTCCTGAGCTGCTGAGAGAGACAATTCAGCGTTCAAAGCCGCTGGTCGAGCAGCTCATCGACAGAATTGGTTTTGTGAGAGCCATCCACATACTCGGCTACGGAATCACATTTCCGATTGCGCTCGAAGGCGCCTTGAAGATCAAAGAGGTGGTTTACACGAATTCCGAGGGCATGCATTCGGGAGAGTTCAAGCACGGGCCGCTCGCCATCGTCGAACCCGGCTACCCGGTCATATTCGTGAGCACTGTTCAGGACAGGGACATGATGCTGTCCCACATCCACGAGGTCAAAACGAGGCGCGGATTTGTGGTGACCATAGCGCCACACGACGACGAGCTCAAGAAATCGAGCGATTTTTACATGGAGCTCCCCGAGAGCGATTACCTGATAACGCCGATCCTTGCCGTTGTGCCGCTCCAGCTGCTGGCTTACAGGTGGAGCGTCATCAGGGGGATCGACCCGGATTTCCCGAAAAACATATCCAAGACGCTTACGGTGTTTTGATGTAATCGGTCGAGCCCTAAAATTCTGGCATGCTGACAATTCTGACGGCGACGATCATCTTTTCAATCCAATACGACTCGCTCCGAATAATCGGACAGCTGCCCGTCAGGCGGGCTTTGCTGGATTCGGTCGTTGCCGAGCATCTCCCTCTGAGCGCAAACAGCGATTCCATCGAGGCGCTCATATCTGACATCCTCCTGCTCCTTCGGGATAACGGGTTCCCGTTCGCAGAATTGAAACCAGCAGGCACATTTTACAAAGACGGCTCATTTGGGCTGCAAATCGAGGTTGAGGCCGGGCCACCGGCCATAATCGTCGGCGTCGTGGCAAAGGGCAAATGGCGGAGATACTCGCACCAGATAGCGGAGATCGTGGGGCTGAACGGGACGCTTTTCAACGGAAAACGGCTGCGTGAAGGCGAGCGCGCGCTGCATGACCTCTACGGCCTGCGCATAGATTCGCTCTGGTTTTTCCTCACGGACAGCGGGGCGGTGCTCCATCTGAAGTTGGAGAGGTCGCTTGACGAATTTGTGAGCGGCACAGCGGGATACGACAAAGACATCGGGCTTGTGGGCAGACTCAGGGCCAGCCTGAACAGCTCGCTCGGAGGCGTTCAGGAGCTCACTTTCGCATGGTTCAGGGAGAACGCCCAATCTCAGTCACTCAAAGTGGATTACGCAAATCCATGGCTCATAGGAACATTCACAGGGGTTTCGGCTGGAGTGGATTACACTGCGCGGCCCGACTTTGTGGCTTTTAAAAGCAGGTTCCTGATAACGAGGCAGGTTCGTGGCCTGCGTTTTGGGGTCGGCGGAGGCATTCAACGGGGCACAATACCACGCAAATTCGCCATCTTGGAGGCATGGCATGGCAAAAGTCACGCAAAAATTGAGTTTTCGGACGACGGGTATCTCAGGGCATCATCAAAAATTGTGCATGAAGCGCATCTGCCCATGGGCGTGAGTTCAAGGACAGCGTTCGGCGGCTTCTATCTGAACGACAAGACGGGCGGGTTGTCGGATAGGTTCAGGTTTGGCGGCCCGCCCGACTTCATAGGCGTCCTGCCTGACGGCCTTATCTTCTATCAGGGGTATTGGGCCAGCGAGATCGTCCGAAAGGGCTGGCTTTTCTGGTTCATCTCCTGCGGCAAATTTGACCGCTCCACGGTTCTGCGAACCGGATTGGGCATCTCGGCGAAAGGCTTCTCGCTCAGCATAGCCGTTCCGTCGAACCTCGTGACCGTCGATTTTCGGGCATCTATTCGCTGAATTTGTAAGTCGTATAGACCATGAACCGTGCGCCTTCCCTCCACGCATCGGGCGGCAGGCCGGCTTTGATCGAGAGATGGGACAATGTCTGTTCCCGCGTCCAGCATTGATCTATTGGCACCTCAGGTAGATATGTGGCGTGATGGCCAGCTTTGGACAGGATTATGCCGTGGAGGCCGGGGATGTATTTTTTGTAGCTTTCGATCGGGTGCGGCGGCGTGGTGTAGATCGAGATCTCTATTTTGATCTTGTCGAACTCCGACTTTTGCAGCGGCCTGAAGCGCGGATCCTCGAACGCTGCCGCAACGGCCATCTCCTGAACCGTCCGCCATAACGGCTCATTGGAGACATGCCGTCCTATGCATCCCCTGAGTGCGCCGTTTTCCGTGAGTGTGACGAAAACGCCGCGCTTCTCAAGAAGTTTCTGGTCTTTCACATCGTAGTCAGGAAGCGGCTCGCCGTTCAGTTTTGCGAGTATGGCCTCGCGCGCGACTTTCAACAAGAATTGCCTCTCGGACTGCGTGAGCAGTTCGTTGCGATAGACTGCGAAGGCCGTGTATCCCACAACTCTGGAGCTGTCGCCGGTAGTCGGCGCTGAGTTGTAGTATTTCAAAAACTTGATGCCAGAAGCGCCAAGCTTGTGGACGAGGAAAAGGCCGGCAGTCACGGGGAAGATCCCGCAGAGCTCATACTTTTTATCGAAATACCCCCTGTAAAGCTCAACCGGATCCATGGAGGCGATGGCGTCGATGGTGGCCTTATCCAGCCGTTCGCATGTGCGTATGTCGTGGTAATGTGAAAGGTCGGTGCTCATGACGATGAGGTAGTTTTTGCCCTTGAGCGCCTTAGCAAGCGCATCTGCAAAGTCACGATAGCGGCAGATCTCGCCCGTGTATCCCACAATTATCGGCAGTAGTTTGAAGTCGCCGCTCAGTGCGACCTG
>JALVZN010000093.1:0-3609 GCA_027037615.1 Caldifarciminota bacterium
TAGCGCTCAATTCTGGAGATCACGCCCTTTCGGAACGCCTCTTCGACCTCATCCCGCTTCCGCATCGCCTCTTCGATGATCTGCTCTTTCTCAGGCGGAACCACCATGTCCTCGATGCCGAATGTCAGTCCCGAATAGGTCGCATAGAGGAAACCGTAATATTTCAGCCTGTCCAGGAACTCGGTTGTCGGCCCGCTGCCAAGCGTCTTGTGAGCCTTTGCAACAAGGTTGGTCAGCGTCTTCTTGTTCTGCTCCTCGTTGACATAGCGGAGCTCTTCCGGAAGGATCTCGTTGAAAAGGTATCTGCCGAAAGTGGTTTTGATGTATTCGCCGTTGATCGGCAGCTCGATCTCGGCATGGAGGTCGAGGTAACCGTGCTCGTAAGCGAGCCTCGCCTCCTCCACGCTGGAGAAACGCTTGCCTTCGCCTTTGGCGCCCGGCTTGATCTTGGTCAGGTAGTGCAATCCTATGACCATGTCCCTCGTAGGAGCTGCGAGAGGTTTACCGTGAGCAGGCGAGAGTATGTTGTTTGGCGCAAGAAGGAGCATGTGGTTTTCCGTGAGCGCTTCGGGTGAGATCGGGACGAACACGGCCATCTGGTCGCCGTCGAAGTCTGCGTTGTAGGCCGGGCAGACAAGCGGATGCAGTTTTATGGCTTTGCCTTCAACGAGAACGGGCTCAAACGCCTGAATTGACAGCCTGTGCAGCGTCGGAGCACGGTTGAGCATCACGGGATGGTCTTTGACTATCTCATCAAGCAGCCCCCAGACGCGCTCATCCCTCTGCTGGAGCAACCTTCTGGCAGCGCGAATCGTGTCGGCAATACCGGTTTCCTCGAGTTTGTGCTCCACGAACGGCCTGAACAGCTCGATGGCCATCTCTTTCGGGATACCGACCTGATTGAGTTTGAGTTCAGGCCCAACCACGATCACGGAACGGCCCGAATAGTCAACACGCTTACCAAGCAGGTTACGGCGCAACAGGCCTTTTTTGCCGCGAAGTATGTCAGACAGTGATTTAAGCTTCCTTCCACCTTTGCCGATGACCGGGCGTCTGCGGCGTGAGTTGTCTAAGAGGGCATCGACAGCTTCCTGAAGCATCCTCTTTTCGTTGCGCAGGATGATCTCCGGCGCATTCATTTCGAGCATGTGTTTGAGCCTGTTGTTACGGGTTATCACCCTGCGATACAGGTCGTTCAGGTCTGAAGTGGCGTATCGACCGCCCTCAAGCGGCACAAGCGGCCTGAGATCGGGCGGGATGACCGGTATCACATCCAGAATCATCCATTCCGGCCTGTTGTTCGAGTAAAGCAGCGCCTCAACAACTTTCAGCTTCTTCAGCAGTTTGGTCTTCCGCAGCGGAGACTTCTCGATCTTCATTCGTGTCCTGAGCTCAACGCTCAATTCCTCGAGGTCAAGCTCGGCCAGTAGCCGTTTGATAGGAGGCGCTCCCATCTCGGCGACGAACTCGTCCCCATACTCCTGCCTCAGAGCCCTGTATTGGCCCTCAATGAGGACTTCCCCCTTCCTGAGCGGCGTATCGCCCGGATCAACCACGATGTAAGAGTCGTAGTAAAGTATGTCCTCAAGCTGTCTTATGGAGAAATCGAGCAAAAGGCCGATGATGGACGGCGGCACCTTGTAATACCAGATGTGAGCGACAGGCACGGCAAGCTCGATGTGGCCCATGCGCTCACGCCTGACGCTGGATGTGGTGACTTCAACGCCGCACCGATCGCAGATTATCCCCTTGTATCTCTTACCCTTGTATTTGCCGCATGCACACTCGTAATCCTTAACCGGGCCGAAAATCCGTTCGCAGAAAAGCCCATCGCGCTCAGGCTTCTGCGTTCTGTAGTTGATCGTTTCCGCTCTCTTGACCTCGCCGTGAGACCAGCTTCTGATCTTATCGGGCGAGGCCAATCTCAGTTGAATGGCCTTCAAATCTTTGGGGTTAATATCAGGCACTTTAATACCCCCTTATTCCTCTTTTTCAATTTCAATATCAAGGCAAAGTCCCTGAAGTTCCTTAAGCAGCACATCGAAGGATGCCGGCATTCCGGGCTCAGGCGGCTCTTCACCCCGTATTATCGCCTGATACAACAGGTTACGGCCCTTGATGTCGTCCGATTTCACCGTGAGCATTTCCTGCAGCGTGTAAGCGGCGCCGTAAGCCTCAAGTGCCCAGACCTCCATCTCACCGAAACGCTGACCGCCAAAGTGGCTCTTACCACCAACTGGCTGCTGCGTTATCAGCGAATACGGGCCTGTTGCACGGGCGTGAATCTTGTCCTCAACCATGTGTATCAGTTTCATCATGTACATGTTGCCGACCGTTGCCTCTTCGTCGAAATACTCGCCTGTCAGGCCATCGCGCAGTCTCGCCTTGCCGGTCGTCGGCAGTCCCGCAAGCTTGAGCTCCTTCTCGACATCGGTGACTTTAAATCCCTGAAAGACAGGAGTCGCAAAGTAAACGCCCTCATCGACAAGCTTCTTTGCGAGCTCGATCACCTCTTCCTTCCTGAGCCTCTTGATCTTCGATTTCTGATGATCCGGATACATTTCGAGCAGGAACTTCTTGATTTCAGTCGATTTCGCACCTCTATCGAGCATCTCCTTGAGTTTGCGGCGCAGCTCCACCGAAGCCCAGCCCAGAACGGTCTCAAGGATCTGACCGACATTCATTCGGGACGGCACACCGAGCGGGTTGAGCACAACATCGACTGGCGTGCCATCATCGAGGAACGGCATATCCTCGACGGGAGCGATCTTCGCCACAACGCCCTTGTTTCCGTGCCTACCTGACAGCTTGTCACCCGCCTGAAGCTTACGCTTCTGCGCGACATAGACTTTGATCAGCTGGAGGACGCCGGGCGGCAGCTCGTCGCCACGCTCAAGCTGCTGAATCTGGCGCTTCGTGAGCTCGTCGATGTGCTCGAGCGACCTCTGCACATCCATCAAAAGCTGCTGGAACGCAGTCTCTTTGTCTTCGTCATCGATAAAGCCATCAGGGAACTGCACCTGCATTATGTCCAGATCCTCGAAGAACTCGTCCGTGAATGTCTCGCCCGCCCGAAGAATAACCTTTCCGCCGAGCTTTATCGGCTGTCTAGCAATCTCACCTCTCAGGAGTTTGCGTGCGGCTTCCCTGAGTTTCAAGTTCACGATGCGCTTCTCGATCTCTGCCTCTTCCTGAATTTTCTTCTTGCGCTCCTGCATCACCTTTCTGGACAGAGGATCATCTTTCCGTCTCGACAGAACCATGACATCGACGACAACGCCCTGCACTCCTGGCGGCACACGCTTGGATGTGTCGCGCACATCCTTCGCCTTCTCGCCGAAGATGGCCTGTATGAGGCGCTCCTCAGGCGAAAGCTCACGCTCACCTTTCGGACTGACCTTGCCGACGAGGATGTCGTCAGGTTTGACCTCAGCGCCGATGCGGACTATCCCGTTCTCATCCAGATGCTTCAATGCGTCATCGGAGACATTCGGCAGGTCACGGGTAATCTCCTCAGGCCCGAGCTTGGTCTCACGGACCGCCACTTCGTATTCGAGGATGTGGATCGATGTGAATGTGTCCCATTTAAGCAGGTTCTCGGAAACGATG
>JALVZN010000093.1:3619-9504 GCA_027037615.1 Caldifarciminota bacterium
GCTCGTTGCGTTCTTGCCGAGCGCCAGCTCACCCTTCTTGGTGGCCGAAGCATCGGCTATCGGGTCGTTGCGCTTGACGAAATCGCCGACCTTGACGATCGGACGCTGGTTTATCAGCGTGTTCTGGTTGGATCTGCGGAATTTTATGAGGTCGTAGATGTCGATCGACTCCTCGAACGGGTTCTCAAGGTTGGTCTCCTCAGGGATAGGCTCGATGACTATCCTCGACGAATCAACTTCCCGGACATACCCGCTTCTTCTTGCGAGCAGCACATTTCCGGAGTCAAGCGCCACCTTCCGCTCCATGCCCGTTCCAATGAAAGGAGGCTCGGTCCAGAGGAGCGGCACGGACTGGCGCTGCATGTTGGATCCCATCAAAGCGCGGTTTGCGTCGTCGTGCTCAAGGAAAGGTATGAGCGATGCGGACGGGGAAACCACCTGGCGCGGTGAGACATCGATGTAATCCACTTCCTGGGGCGAGACAAGCGGGTAACCGCCCTTAAACCTCACCCAGACACGCTCAGCAAGAATTTTTCCGGTCTTCGGATCAACCGGCGTGTCAGCGGAAGCGATCATGATATCCTCTTCCTCGTAAGGAGCAAGCCATTTAACCTCTTTGGTGACCCGACCGTTCTCAACCTTGAGGAGCGGCGTTCTGATAAATCCCAGTTCGTCGATCCTTGCGTAAGTCGTTAGAGATGTGATAAGTCCGATGTTCTGCCCTTCTGGAGTTTCGATCGGACAGAGTCGCCCGTAGTGGGATGGGTGCACATCGCGCACCTCAAAATCGGCCGTTTCCTTCGTCAGTCCGCCTCGACCGAGTGCCGAAAGGCGGCGTTTGTGGGTGAGCTCGGAAAGAGGGTTGGTCTGGTCAAGGAACTGTGAGAGGCGTTCACCTGTGTAAAACGCAAGTATGCTCGATGTCACAAGGCGCGGATTTACAAGCTTCTTGGGCGTGAGATGCTCATCTCTATCAACGAGCATCCTCTCCTTGACGACACGGGCGAGCCTCAGGAACGCAATCCTGAACTGCTCCAGTATCAACTCACCGACACGGCGAACGCGCCTGTTGGCGAGGTCATCGACATCATCCTCATGTTCCTCTCCGACATACAGGTTGAGGAGCTTGCGCACTATGGCGATGATGTCCTGCATCGTCAGGGTGTATTCGTCCTCAGGGACATCGACTTCCAGTCTCCAGTTGAGTTTGTAGCGTCCAACCCTGCCAAGGTAGAACCTGCTGCGCGAGAAGAAGAAGTTTTTGATGTATTCGCGAGCCTCTTCCTCATCCCTCGGAGGTGTGTATCTGAGCGTTCGGTAGATGTTGAACAGCGCCTGCTTGTTATCTTTTATCCTGTCCTGTCTGTGAGTTGTCAGGAGGACTTCCACACGCGGGTCACGGCGGTCATAGACCGGCACTTCCTCAATCCCCTTTTCCTTGAGGTAATCGATAACAGCGGCGTCGATATCGCCTATCGCCTCCACGATCAGCTCGCCTGTCTCCATGTCAACTATGTCTTCGGCCGCGATGTAATCCTCTGGCGTGAGATCCGACACCTTCTTGACTTCGGGATCAAGCAGCGTTTTGAAGATCTCCTCGATCGTGGTAATGCCAAATGCCTTGAGTAGTCTTGTGATAGGGATTTTCCTGCGTTTCGAGATCGTGACGCCCAGCACTTTTGAGCCGTCTATCGAGAAATCAACCCACGGGCCACGGTATGGGACAAGGAGTGCGCGGAACACAGCGGGTATCTTGCGCAATATCTCCAGATACACGCCCGGAGAGCGGTGAAGCTGATTAACGACAACCCTCTCCACACCGTTGATGATAAATGTGCCGTTGGGCGTCATGTATGGGAGATCGCAGAGATAGACCTCCTGCTCGGTGGTATCGATCACTTTGCCGGTATCGGGCTCTTTTTTGACGAGACGCAACTTAACCCAGAGGGGCGCTGAATATGTCAGATTTTTCTTCTTTGCTTCTTCGACTGTATACTTTGGGGCACCTATGCGGTATTCGATAAACTCAAGGGAGTATTTACCGTGTATGTCCTCAATTGGGAAAATCTCAAGGAAAACGGCCTGGAGCCCTTCTTCCTTGCGCTTTTTGGGCGGTGTAGTTTCCTGAAGGAAATTTTTGAAGGACTCCACCTGCACAACAAGGAGATGCGGCATAGGATACCGCTCTTCCTTGTATCCAATTCTTTCATTTAAAATTGATTTAGCCAAGGCGAGAAATCACCTCCCCCATTTTTTTTAAAATACGCATGGGCTGTCCGCACACAGGATAACCCATCCATGCGGACAGCCTACCACGCAATTATTTCTCGGGGAATTACTTAAGCTCAACAACAGCTCCAAGAGCTTCGAGAGCAGATTTAATTTTTTCTGCCTCTTCCTTGTCCACTCCCTCTTTGATGGGCTTTGGAACACTATCAACGAGAGCCTTTGCTTCTTTGAGACCGAGGCCTGTAATGGACCTAACTTCTTTGAGGATCTTGAGCTTGGATGCGGCTGGAACCTCTTTGAGGATGACATCGAACTCGGTCTTTTCCTCGACCGGCTCAGCGGCGGCAGCAGCACCTGCACCAGCCGCAACGGCGACCGGCATGGCGGCGCTCACGCCAAACTTTTCCTCGAGCTTTTTAACGAGTTCGGACAGTTCCAGGACCGAGAGCACCTCAATAGCCTCTACGATTTGATCAACTGAAAGTTTCTCCGGCATGATTATCCCTCCTTTTCTCTTTTATCTTTTAAGGCGGACAAAGTCCACACAAGTGAATTTATCACAGACTTCAAAGTAAATACCAGGCCATAAAGCGGAGCGCCGATAGCCCCAACCGCTTTTGCCCTGAGTTCATCTTTGCCCGGAAGTTTTGAAATGGCCTCAACCTGACTTTCATCGAGGTATTCGCCCTCAAGGAAGCCTGCACGAAGCTTCGGCCCCTCGACATCAAATTCCTTTCTGAAGGAATAAACGATCTTGACGGCTTCGACGGGATCCTCATAGGCCACCACTATTGCGTTCGGGCCGTGAAGTATCTCGTCAAGCTTGTCCTCAGGATAGCCGAGGTCACGGAGTGCAAACTTCGTGCGCAGGTTCTTCGCAACCTTGAAGACGACCTTTTTCTCGCGAAGCATCCGCCTCAGGTTGGTAACCTGCTCGACTGTGAGGCCAGTAAAATCAGCAAAATAAATAGCTTTTGCGTCCTCAGCCAGTTTCTTAATCTCTTCGACCTGCTTAATTTTTTCGGGTTTAACCATGGCAACTCACTCCTTAACCCATCTCTGAGATTTTGCGCAGGGCATCATTCACGCTAACCCTGACAGATGGGCCCATTGTGGGTGAAAGATAAATTGAACGGATGTATGTTCCTTTAAATGTCTGCGGCCTCAGATGCTGGAGCTCGCGAATGAGTGCGATCAGGTTTTCAGCGAGATGTTCCTCCGGGAACGACACTTTGCCGATGGGTGCATGGATATTGCCCGTGCGATCGACCTTGAACTCAATCCTACCGCCTTTCAACTCTTTGACCACCTGAGCGACATTGTTGGTGACGGTGCCCGTCTTAGGCGACGGCATGAGCCCTCTCGGACCGAGTATGCGACCGAGCTTTGCAACTTCACGCATGGCGTCGGGCGTGGCCACGACCTTATCGAAATCAAGCCATCCCTTTTTGATCTGCTCGATGTAATCCGCAAACCCGACATAGTCGGCGCCGGCCTCTTTCGCCTCTTTCTCTTTCTCAGGATCCGGAGTGAGGACAAGCACTTTCACCTTTTTGCCTGTGCCGTGAGGAAGAACCACCGAACCGCGAACCATCTGGTCGGCCTTTCTCGGGTCAACGCCGAGCTTGATGGCGGCATCGACGGTCTCATCGAACTTAGCGGAAGCCAGCTGCTTAACTATCTTAACGGCCTCATCGACGGGATACTCTTTCGTCCTGTCATATTTTGTAACAAGGGAGCGATACCTCTTGCCTTTCTTAGCCATTTCAATCCTCCACAACTTCGATGCCCATGCTGCGGGCAGTGCCTTCAATGATTCGCATAGCAGCTTCTATGTCGTTCGCATTCAAGTCGCGCATCTTGATCTCCGCAATCTCTTTAACCTGCGATCTCGTGACCTTGCCGACCTTCTTCTTGTTGGGCTCACCGGAACCTTTTGCCACTCCAGCTGCACGCTTCAGCAATATCGCAGCGGGTGGTGTCTTCAGCTCGAATGTGAAACTCCTGTCCTTGTAGATAGTTATGATCACCGGTATTATCAGTCCAGCCTTATCTTTCGTGGCCTCGTTGAACTGGCGGCAAAAATCCATTATGTTGACGCCATGCGGTCCAAGAGCTGAACCAACTGGCGGGGCTGGATTGGCCTGACCGGCGGGTATCTGGAGCTTCACTTTTGCCGTTATTTCCTTCTTTCTGCCTTTTTTGGGCGGCATCCCCAAGACCTCCTTATGGTTTTGGCCCTCTTACACCCTCTCCACCTGCAGGAAATCAAGCACCACAGGTGTAGTTCTTCCGAAGATGTTCACGAGGACCTTAAGCTTTCCCCTATCAGGATACACTTCTTCGACTTTACCGGTGAAATCGGAGAACGGGCCATCAACAACCCGCACGATCTCACCTTTAAGGAACGGAACTTCTTGCTCCTTCTTTTGTTGCTCTATTTCAACCGTTTGTTTAATCCTTTCAACTTCTTCTTCACTCAGGGAAATCAGCTCATTGTGAGCCATAAGCGCCCTGATTGAGCCGACAGATGTCAGCTTCTGGATAACATCCGGGTCGGGCTCCATTTCAATCAGGATGTAACCCCTGAAAATGGGCTTTTCCTCAAGGATACGCTTGCCCTTCCTGATTTTAGGCACCGTGCGGGTCGGTATCAGGATCTCGCCAACTTTATCCTGAAGCCCCTGCTCTTCTATTATTTTATCGAGGAGCCTGCGAACCCGCTTCTCCTTGCCGGAAAATGTTCTGAAAACAAACCACTTCCTTTTAGACCCCTTCCCGTTGCCGTTCTTCTCAGCCATCGAAAATCACCTCAATATCCAGCTGATTATCTGGGACACGATAAGGTCAACGATCCACATATAGAGGACAAAGATGAAGGAGACGAGGATAACAGCAGCTGTGCCGCCTATCACCATCTCCTTGCTCGGCCATGTAACTCTTTTAAGCTCAGCGTAACTTTCTTCAATGAATGTGATCAAATTTTTAATGGCCGTCATCATCTCGACTCCTTATGCAATGTGTGTTTTCTACAATACTTGCAGTATTTCCTGAGCTGGAGTTTTGTTCCCTTTTTATCTTTCCTGCGTCTGATCGTGTAATTTCTATGTTTGCATTCCGTGCAAACAAGGAAAGAGACAGAGAATTTTTTCTTAGCCATGTCGTTCCCTCCTGATTAACCTAAAATTAAAAGATGCGAAAAAGCAGGCCTGGAGGGACTTGAACCCCCAACCCTCGGATTTGGAATCCGATGCTCTAGCCAATTGAGCTACAGGCCTACCCTTCAAGTGGGCACTTTATTTTAAGTGTCTCTCCCGAAACTGTCAACAACACCGTGAGGGTGGTTCGAAAAATCTGTTTTTGATTAAAAATCTATCACTCTGGGGGCACGAATTTACCTTCTATACACTCTGTGGCACGGTATTGCACCCACGTTAAACCTCTTTCGAGGGGATTTCTCGTAAAATATCAAGAAAATTGCATATCTAACTCAGAGTCTCGGCAATAACCAGTCTTTCTTCAAAATTACCAAGATCTCCCGATTGTTAACGGGCTTCAATACTGACAACTCCAGACTTCTGGTCCTATCCAGTAAATCCTCAATTTCTTTCATATCCATACTATCAACCTGTATGCCATTGATTTTCAATATTTCA
>JALVZN010000094.1 GCA_027037615.1 Caldifarciminota bacterium
GCCTCGAACCTTATTATCCTTCTTTGAACAACTGCAGGTGGACAATTACTCATAGGGCAACCTCTCCATGTAAATTTTTGTTATAGACCCTGAAGATGAATCGACAATGGCCCAGATCTGCACGCCGGCGAAGATCCTGTCGCCTTCGATTCTCCAGAAAAACCTCAATGCATAAGAACTATTGCAAACAGCTGCAAAGGTGAACTCAGGCACACCTTTGAACGCTAAATTCGGGAACATCTTGCCTGTGTATTCCTTTAGATTCGCTTTGTAAGCGTTTTGTTTCAATTTTTGGGCGATTGGCACGGGAAGTGAGTCAGGATTCAAAATCTTTCGGCACTTTGATATTTGGAAGGGCGGCCACCCTTCCACCACTTTAACCTGCTGTCCGCTGTGACAGCTGACGACAGCAATGGTTAGAAGAGTGATGGCCGCCCCAGTTTTCATTACCTGATTATCAATGCTTTGCGGGTGAACTGCGTTTTGCCTGCTGTGAGCGAGACGAAATAAACGCCGTTGGGTAACTCCGTCGGATTCCAGTTGAACCGATAGATACCAGCCTTCTTCTGACCCCTGAACACTGTGCTTACGACCCTACCGCTGAGATCATAGACCCTGATGTCAACATACTGGCGGGACGGGAGCGCAAGCGTTATCACAGCCCTTCCTGTTATGACATTGGGTGAAATGCCAAAGGCCAGCCTGTTTATCGGCTGAGGCACAGGTTCCTGAACGCCTGATGTGCTGCCCGTGGTGAACTTTATGGCCTTGCCAGCGGTTATGGGTGTTGCAAGACGGTCAAGAGACCCGTCGAAGTAGAACTGAAGCCCGATCGTCTCCGTTGGATCCTCAATTCCCGTGGTGAAGTCGTCCTGTGACGGGTCCGTCAGATATTGGAACAAGATCTCACCGTCTCCGGTCACGGTGGGATAGTAAGCCGGGTCGTATAGGATGACCTCGAAGTTCTCACGGTCAGATGAGCTTCCGTAGTGTGGTATGTCCTTCCACTCAACAATCACGCGATGGTTATCGTTGTCGATGTAATAAGCCACTTCTCCGCCATCATTTGGATTGAGGTCATCCCACAACGGGGCTATCATTGCTGGTGGCCCATCGCTGTTGGGAATTCCGGAGTTGCTGAAATCAACATCTGAAACCGACCCCATTGCGATCCAGCCGTTTGAGCATATCGTCAGGTTGCTATATGTGGTCCCGTAGTAGTTGAATGTAAACGGAATAGTCAGGACATGGTTATAGTCGTCGCCGAGGTTTAGATGGGTGCCGGGGCCACCTGCCGACGGCGCGATCTCGACCCATTCGAATGTCGGATGGTCGTTGTAAGAGGTGTCCGTGTCCTCAAAGGCATAATAGCCATAGCCGTCAGGGCCAGATGGGTCAGCGACCGTTTTCTGGCCGATGATAAGAGCGAATTCTTTATCGGAAGTAAAGTTATCTCCGGCGATGTGGAGATTAAACACTGCCACATGTTCCCTTGGCGTGTTCTCAGCTGCCGTTATCTGGAATGTATCGATAAGTTCTTGTCCGGGCAGTATTAACGCATTGTTTGCTGTGGAATCGTTTATCGTGATGTAATCGTCTGCGCTGCTAAGCAAAGCGCTGACATTTGTGCCTGTATCATTGCCCATGTTGAAGATATGCACGAACAGATAACCCGACTCGCCGGGATCCATGATGCCGTTTCCGCCATCGTCTAACACATCCACGCCGCGAAGCGAAATGACAACGCCCTCAAGGGGAACATCCAGCTCGACCGAGACATCGTCGATATACCATCCGTCGCGCGTTACGGAGCCGTCGGTTTCTAACAAGAACCTTATGTAAACCTGCTGACCGGCAAATCCGGATATGTCATAATAGCTTTCCTGCCAGTCGTCCTGATCGCCGTTCACGGTTGCGATATTCGTCCATTCGCCTGCATCGGAGGAATCTGTGGAAACCTGAATGTATCCATAATCCCAGCCGTTCTCGAGAGAATATTTCTGCCACAAGTGAATCCTTGCAAAGTAGGCGTCTGACAGGTCGATAGGTTCTGCTATCATGAGGTATTTGTGCTCGTTGTTGCCATACTGGGCGTTCGGGGAATCTGTGGCGCTATGGGACGCACTGTGACTTGACTCCTCTGTAATCTCCCAATCGCTTGTGCCGCCGGTTATCCACTGGCCAAGCCCATTCTCAAAATCGTCCGCAAACCATGGATAGTATTCGGGCACGCCTATCTGGAGGTTGAATGTATCGACTTTGGTGTAAGGTGCGCCTGCCGAATCGGTTCCCGAGATGGAGATCACAAATGTTGTCGGGAGGCCCGGCCTGCGCTCAGGGTTTGATGTGAACTCAAAGCCATCGCCCTGAGCGGTGCTGTCGGAATAAACATCGCCGTAATTTGCCGTGTTGTCCGTTATCGTGATGTCGGGGTCGTCGCTCGTGATGGTGGCAGTCACATTGAACACATTTAGGCCGATGTTCCTAAGCGGGACATACATCGTAACTGTCTCTCCGGGATCGGGAATGCCGTTGTTGTTACCGGAAGCGTCGTCAACGAGCGGTGAGAGAACTCTGAGATACGGCGAATCAAGGGATGGGGTGTTTTCCACTGCGAGCAGAGCGTTCACACGGCCCCATCCGTAGTCGTTGTTCGGATAGGGCGCGCCCTGCGACGGGTGGTCAACTGCGTAGTTGGTCAGTATGTCGTAAACGAGGCCGTAATCGAGGCCCGGATTTTTCTCGAACATGAGTGCTATCACACCGGTGATATGCGGTGTGGCCATCGAAGTCCCGTCCCATGTGGCGTATCCGCCGCCCGGCACGCTCGATGTCACGCCCTGACCCGGTGCCGAGATGTCAGGCTTTATGAAGTTCCAGTCCGGACGGGACCACAGGG
>JALVZN010000095.1 GCA_027037615.1 Caldifarciminota bacterium
TGCATGAGGAAAATCAGGTAACTGATGAAAATCAAGGAAAGGAGCAGGCCGTCAAATCGGCCGATGAGCTTGTCAAAAGAAAGGCCAAACAGGAGCACAAGAGAGGCAAGGAGCATGGGGGCATCTTTTTTGAAAAGATCCCGCTCAATTCTTATCGGCTTGATGATGGCGGATATGCCCATCACAAAGGCTATGTTGAAGATGTTTGAGCCGATGACATTCGAGACCGAGATCTGCGGGTGTCCCGTCACAGAAGCGTATGTCGAGGTTATGAATTCCGGCAGACTCGTCCCTATGGCGACCACCGTAGCCCCCACCGCATACTCCGGGATCCTGAAGTGCATGGATATGCCTGTCGCCCCCTTAACGAACAGTTCGGCACCAGCCAGCAACAATATTATGCCAGCCGTTAATCCCACTATGTGTAGAAGCATGGCTCATTCTCCATTTGTGTAATCCACAAGTTTGTAAAGCTCGCCGTTATACCTTATGGCGATCGGCCCTGTGTCCCTTGCAAAATAAAGCTCCGTCGATGCGGCTGATATCGTATCGGTGACAACGGAATCCGCTATCGTCACCCTGTAAACATCTTCAAAATCTCCGTAAGGCACATCGAAATCGCTTATAAGCTCACATCTGCCTGTAACCACATGTCGATAGCTGTAATCCACGCCCCTAAACTCCACCGTATCCGCGTAAAAATAGCGCCAGCTGTTACCGTCCACGAACGGGAACTCTATAAAACTGCCGTAATTGTCCTCAAGCGTCACCTCATCGCCTGATGGATAGATGTTGTATCTGTAATGCCTTAGTATATCGCCGTTCTGGAGAAGAAGCTCCCAGATGTCCCCTATGAAATCCAGAACGAAAACCGTATCGTTCCCAACCTCGTAATAGTCAGCTACTGCGAGCGCGACTGTATCGCCGCCATTCTCGGAGATGTATCGCCATGAGGATGTCAGCGTCAGCGGGAAATAATCGCTGTTTGCCCTGCCAATAACCCCTTGAGGGTCAACACATCCCGCAACTACAACTGATGTCAGGATAAGTATCCAGAGCGCTCTCTTTTCCATTTGCCGCTTATTATTCCCCTTTTTTCCTATGTTGACAAGCTTCCCACATAAAATGATAATATGGCGCATGAAAGGGGACATCGAAACCAATATTACGGGGAAAAGCGGGAGGGACAAAAAAGGGATAGTAATATCTTATCGTCTTTTTGATTACTGCCGCGACGCATTCTCGAGAAACCTCACATTCAAGGACATAGAAACTAGTTTTAAAACCTACATGAGGTATTTCGGATTCCAAAAAGGGGAAATGAACATCTTTTGCAGAGAGACGAACACATGTTTTCGGCTTTACTACAACTCCGTCCTAACATCACGCAAGATAGCGGATGTTACAGAAGATGAGTGCTTCAGTTTCCTGAAAAACAGGAAGGAGGATTCTCTTCTCGAGGAGATCAGGTTCGAGCAATATCGCATTGGCTACATTTATATAGAGGATGTCAAACTCGATGAGCTGCCTGAGAATGTGGCTCACGGAGCCGTAATGTCGTTGAGCTGTCTCGCCCGCATGGTCATCTTCTACCTGTTGCAAAAGAAGTTCTACGAAGCCAGAAGCAAATACGAAGTCGCATTGAAGGGGCCGGCTAACATCCTGAGGCAGCTTTCCAAGATGATGCACGACATAAAGACACCTCTTGCAGCCATTATGGCGGCAGCTGACCTTGTGCAGTCAGAAATGATGGGCGCATTGAACGATTCCCAGAAGAAATATCTCGGCATGATAAAAGACAGCAGCCGTCAACTAAGTGTCATGTTGGACGACCTTATGGATCTCGCGAGGATCAGGCTGTCAGCGATAGAGCTCCGCATAGCGCCGTTTTCCATAAAAGAAGTTGTCAACGAAGTGCTTAACCTATTTGAAGGTCAAATCCTCGACAAAAAGCTTGATGTTAAGACGGAATTTGTGGGCAATGAATATGTCATCGCCGATGAACGAAGGATTAAACAGGTCATCTACAACCTCGTATCGAACAGCATAAAATACACTCCGTCGGGCGGAAAGATAACAATCTCGGTTATATCCGAGGACGATGGCTTTAAGGTCACCGTAGCGGACACCGGGCCCGGATTGCCAGAGGAAATTGTTGAAAGCCTGCTAAGCGACAGCGGAGATGAGAGCACATTGACAACAGGGATGTTCATCATCAAAAGGCTGATCGAATATCACGGAGGCCACATCGAGATCGAGTCTGCCAAAGGGAAAGGCACAAAGTTCTCATTCTTCATACCCAAAGAGGGGCACGCCAGGAAGGAAGATTCACAGCAAACCATGGAGACGGACACGACGGAGAAGTCGTCGGATGAGGACAGTCAGGTTTGAAGACATCGTTATAAACCTGAGAAACGCCTGCATCAAGGCCAATTTCGAGCTTCCAGATGATGTGTATCAGGCCATCAAGGCCGCCCTCGATAAAGAGCAGTCACCGATCGGCAGGGAAATCCTGTCACAGCTCATAGAAAACGCCGACATAGCGAGGACTGAGCGCATACCTATTTGTCAGGATACCGGGACAGCGGTCGTCTGGGTCGAACTCGGTCAGGATGTGCATGTTGAGGGCGGTTTTCTGATAGATGCGATAAACGAGGGCGTCCGTCAGGGCTATGTGGAAGGTTATCTGCGCAAGTCCATTGTTGCCGATCCGCTGCGTCGTAAAAACACGGGCGACAACACCCCTGCCCATGTCCATGTCGAGCTCGTTCCGGGAGAGGTATTCAGGGTCACGGTGTTGCCGAAGGGCGGCGGCAGCGAGAACATGGGCAGATTGGCGATGTTGACGCCGGCCGACGGAGTTGATGGTGTCAAGAAATTCGTCCTGGATGCAGTCGAGAAGGCGAGCGCCAATCCGTGTCCACCGGGAATAATCGGCGTGGGCATAGGCTCAACATTCGACGGTGTCGCGCTTCTGGCCAAAAAGGCCCTGTTGCGGCCGATCGGAGGGCGGCATCCCGATCCATTTTACGCCGACCTCGAGCTTGAACTCCTCGAACTTGTGAATTCGCTCGGAATTGGGCCTCAAGGACTTGGCGGGAGGATAACAACCCTTGATGTCCACATCGAAGTGGCAGCCACGCACATAACTTCGCTGCCAGTGGCGGTCAACATCAACTGCCATGCGGCCAGACGCGTGAGTTTTGAGCTCTGAGCCTGTGCGACTTTACACTCTGCCCATCGCCTTATACTTTATAAGCCAAAATTTATCATTGTGGAGGTGAAAGGACATGTCCAGCTTGAAAACATACCTGCTTCTCGGCCTTCTTGGGATATTCTTTGTGTTGTTGGGCGAACAGATCGGTGGGCGAGATGGCATGACAATCGCTTTGATCTTTTCGTTCATCATGTCGTTCGGCAGTTACTGGTTTTCCGATAAGATAGTCCTGAGCATGTATCGTGCGCGAGAGCTTTCCGAGACCGATGCGCCCGAACTTCACCGAATAGTCGCTGAGCTCGCTCAGAACGCAGGCATACCGAAACCGCGCATCTACATCGTGGACACGCCAACCCCCAACGCTTTTGCGACAGGCCGTGACCCTAAACATGCGGCTGTCGTCGTCACATCGGGCATCCTGCATCTGCTTAACACAAGGGAACTTAGAGGTGTGTTAAGTCATGAGCTCTCCCACATAAAACACAGGGACACGCTCATAATGGCCGTTGCCGCAACTATCGCAAGTGCTATCACATACTTATCGAGGCTTGCACTGTGGTTTGGCGGTCTGGGCGGCAGGCGCCGTCGTGGAGGCACAGCTATCGACGGGATAGTTTTCCTGCTCGCTGTCATCCTTGCGCCCATCGCCGCAATGCTAATTCAGCTCGCCATATCCAGAAACCGTGAGTATATGGCTGACGAAACCGGCGCTCGCATATCGGGCGATCCGCTCGCCCTCGCAAGTGCCCTTCAAAAACTTGCCGCCGGTGTCGCCGCTTACCCCATGCAGGACGCCAACCCCGCAACAGCACATCTCTTTATAGTCAACCCGCTTAAGGGCGGCGGACTGGCTTCCCTGTTTTCTACACATCCGCCGATAGAAGAACGCATAGAACGGCTTAAAAAGCTGGCCTATGAGATGGGGATGGTATCATGACGAATTTATTTCTCATTCTCCTCTCTTTTTTGCCCGGATTGGTGGAACCTTCGATCAGGGCATACTGGGTGCCGCGGGATTCCACCGCTACGATACTTGTCGATGTTAAGCTGCCGCCTTCAGACCTCATCTTCAAAAAGAAAAACGACACATACTCGGCCAGCATTGACATAGAGCTTACAGTCAAGTCAAGCAGAGAGCGGCTTTACAACGGCATTCGCCACTTCAGGTTCAACCTCAAAGATTACCTTGCAACCCACGCCGATTCCCTGATACTTTCGCGCACGATAAAACTCTCAGTCCCGATCAAAAAATCATACACCCTGCGCGTGAAAGGCAGGGATGTGGAGAACAGGGATGTGCTTTTCAACCGTAAGCTGAAACTCGGCGATTTCGTGCTCCCTGTGAGCGATCTAATTCCGATCGACATTAAAAAATACAGGCAGGGAGTTAAGGAAATAGTATCCGTGGAGGATGTATCCGGAGGCACGCTGGGCGTGTGGGTCAGATCAGGCCACATGTTCAGTGCGGTATTCGAGCTTAAACCCTCTAAAACCGACTCCGTCGTCTGGAGAGATGCTTTTGAGATAGAAGGCGATACCGTGCTTGAAATATGCATCGATTCCCTCACGACGGGTAAATACGATCTGGTGGGCACATTCAACGGCGACACCGTGATCGACCACAGGGTTTTGAGCTTCAATGTGTTCAACATCATGAGGCTTTCGAGCAAGGACTTCAACGACCTGATAGGAATATTGACCTACATCGCTGAGCCATGGGAGATCGACAGCCTCGAAAATGCGCCTGACTCGCTGAGACAGAAGGAATGGGATGAATTCTGGAAAAGGCGCGATCCGACGCCCGGCACACCTGAAAACGAATTCATGGAGGAGTATCTTGAGCGCGTGAAATACGCAAACGCCCACTTTTCCTACGGCTCAATCCCCGGCTACAAGACTGACAGGGGGATGATTTACATCAAGTATGGCCCACCGGACGACATAGAGCAGCATCCGTTCGAGCTCGATTCACCGCCTTACGAGATATGGCGATACTATTCGCAAAACCTTGTTTTTATATTCGTAGATAAATCGGGGGTAGGAGATTATGAGCTTGTCTATCCTTATGGCGGCTATCCTCTTAACGAATAGCCCGCTTTTCCACGCCGATGATGTGTATGTATCGAGCGGAAAGGTCAAATTTTATGCCAACAAATCGCTGTTTTTCGTATCGGATTCTCTCGATAGGGCTGACATCTATTACATGCTCGACGGCAGCTCGATAGGCGACACA
This sequence comes from Caldifarciminota bacterium, assembly GCA_027037615.1. Taxonomy (GTDB): domain Bacteria; phylum Hydrothermota; class Hydrothermia; order B15-G9; family B15-G9; genus WGAI01. The sequence continues at coordinate 5,451 of JALVZN010000095.1, forward strand.
GGGTTAATAACTTACAAACTTACGCTTGAACTCACGGACAGAGCAGGCAGCAAGAAACCCATAAAAAGTGAGCAGACCATCAGGACACACATATCGAGCGAAAACCCGTTCATGATAGACATGTTTACCCTGTTCCTCCAGCCCGGCGACTATGATCTCACCATGAAAATAGATGCAGGCCAGAAACTCAGCGGAGCGGTAAAGATGATGCTTCATGCGCCACGCATGCCCGACACCCTCTGCCTTTCGGATATCGAACTGATATGGTCAACCGGCACGGACACGAATTCCATCTTTTCGAGATATGGACTTAAGCTTGTCCCCAACCCGCTCGACGCATATTTCCCCGGCCACGACACCCTGATCTACCTTTTCGAGGTCAACAACCTTGTGCCTGACACCGGTAAATATGTCGTAACGGCTGTCATCGAGGATGCTGACGGCAAAGTTTACAAATCCATAAAGCCTCAGGTCAAAGACAAGAACGGCGAGCAAACAGCTGTCGTTCTGGGAGGAGCGGATCTGAACGGGCTCCTGACAGGCAGATACAGGCTCAGGGTTCAGGTAACGGATCTGTCCAGCATGAAATCGGCCTATGGGGTGCGCGAATTTGTTTACAGTTACGGCGCTGTCGTGCAGGCTGACACGGAAATTCTGAATTACGCCGGATTTATCGAATATTTCGCCTCACCTGACGAGATGGACCAATACAGGGACATGCCGGATCAGGGCAAGATTTTGTTCCTCAAAAAGTTCTGGCACAGGCACGGCTTCACAATACCCGAAATCGTGGAGCGGGTGAAGTATGCGGACGAACACTTCTCGATCGGCAAGAAAAAAGGACGGTTCACCGACAGAGGCAGGATATACATCAAATATGGCCCGCCTGATGAGATCGAGAGGTCAGGTATTCAGATGAAGGACATGGACAAGGAGACATGGTTCTACTATCGGGGGCGTGGACTTGAGTTCGTCTTCGTTGACATCGACGGCACAGGTGACTACAAGCTCGTGTATTCCAACGCTCAGGATGAGCCATCCATGCCGAATTGGCGCGATTACCTTTCGCCCGGCGACATTCAGGGAGGGGAATGGTGAGCGAAGCGATACGGGTTATCGACCTCGAAAAGAGCTACGGGAATGTCCATGCGCTTAAAGGCGTTACATTCAATGTGGATTACGGCCACATAGTCGGGTATATCGGCCCGAACGGGGCAGGTAAGACCACCACCATCAAGATAATAGCCGGGATACTGAAACCTGACAGCGGAGATGTGGTTGTGGGCGGATACAGCGTGACAAAATCCCCGCTTTCTACCAAGAAACTCATAAGTTATGTGCCTGAGGATGGAGGACTTTTCGACCACTTGACGGTGATGGAGCACATAGAGCTCATAGCTGCTCTGAGGAGTGCGTCGGACGCCGAAATCGCCAGAGGCATGGAGTTGCTGGATAAGTTCGGCCTCACCGACAAGTTGAAGCACAGAATTTCAACGCTGTCAAAGGGCAACAGGCAGAAGCTGCTCATTGCGGGCGCGCTTATGGTCGATGTCGATGTCTATCTGCTCGACGAGCCTTTGAGCGGGATAGATGTCACAACCTCCATGGAAATAAAGGAGATGCTCAGGGAAATGGCGGCCAACGGTAAGGCAATTTTGTTTTCATCCCACATCCTCGAGATGGTGGAACGGTTATGCGATAGGGTGGTGATCATCGACAAAGGCAAAATCATAGCGGAAGGGGAAATGGAGGAGATCAGGCATTCGGCAACGCTTGAGGAGTTCTTTTCCAGACTTGTGGCGGAAAACAACGGGTAGGCTACTTTTTATCCTTTCCACTGGAACCTTTTGAGCTGCTGTCACTTTTGCCATTGCTGGAACTTTTCTGTTCTTTCCTCTTGTAGTCGGTGATGTAGAAGCCCGAACCTTTGAAGATGAAGCCCACGCCTGTGCCGAACAGCCGCTCCAGCTCGCCGCCGCACTTCGGACACACCTTCGGTTCCTCCTCGCCCGGCAACACGAGTTCCTCGAACTTATAACCGCACTTTTTGCATCTGTATTCGTAAATTGGCATTTTTGCCCTCCTCCTGCTGATAAAAGAAAGAGCGGGCGACGGGACTCGAACCCGCGACCTTCAGCTTGGGAAGCTGATGCTCTACCAAGTGAGCTACGCCCGCAACGGTGCTTAATGATAGTCAAGTCATCCAGAAATTGTCAAGCCCACGTTATCACTCATTTAAAATGTTACCGATCATGCTATAAATCTGTGAGCTTGTTCACTACCTATAGCTAAACCTTGTGTTAATAAAGGCATCTGCTAAACTTTAAACCTACCCATAGAATTGCCTGAGAAGATACTCTCTGTTCGGTGAGGTTTAACAACAAAATCAAATGGAGGTTAACATTTTACCGGCAACATTTTCATTTAATTTGACACCCCACAAGGCATGTTTAAATGACCTTTTGCATGTACCACCTGAAAGTAGTGAGCTTGTTTCGATGGTGGCTCTTTTCATGCTTCTAAAAACATTTCCATCCCTACGGCGAGAGATGAAACCTGCCTTGCGCATACGCTGAGATAGCCATTTTAAAACTGTCACCATATAATTTCGCCATATTTAACAGCATGGAGGAGGATGAATATGTCGAAAAAATTGATATTGATTTTCATCTTTGTGGCTTCAATATCTGCGCAGCGTGTGGTGACCATCAGGGACATCCAATACACGACCGATCCGAGCGGCGATTCCCCACTTGTAGGCCAGACCGTGACATTCACCGGCATCGTCACTGCAACTGCATCCCAATACCCTCCTTATAACGGCGGCTTTCTCGTTCAGGATTCATCAGGCCCGTGGCATGGCGTCTATGTGTATCTCAACCACATGGTCGTCGATGTATCCGTCGGCGATTCGGTGAGGGTTACAGGAGAAGTCTCTGAGTATTACGGACTTACAGAGGTGACGATAGGCTCTGAAAGCGATGTGACCATACTCGCCAGCGGGCGCCCTGTGCCGCAGCCTGTGGTTGTTACCACCTCACAGATAGCGAACGATTCCTCTGTCGCTGAGCCTTACGAATGTGTGCTGGTTGAGGTTCACGATGCGGTCGTTACCAACGACAATCTCGGCTACGGCCAGTGGGAGGTCGATGACGGAACCGGGCCGGCAATAGTTGACGACGCATACCCTTACTCCTACAACCCATCGGTGGGTGACACATTGATAATACTCAGGGGCGTAATGACTTATTCTTATGGCGAATACAAATTGGAGCCGAGAGGGGACAACGACATAATAAGCTCGATCGACGGCACAGGCATGGCGTGGGTTGAGCCATCCGTAGTGCCGACTTCCACGACGATACCGAATTTGAGGCTCGGTTTCACAGGTGTGATGGGGAATTACGCCGTTGCCCGCATTGTTCTGCTTGTGCCAACGGCTTTCACATTCGATACTCTCAACCTCAGCGGTGCGTTTGAGGGCGCGGTCGTTCAGAGGATCGGCCCGCAGATAACGCTTTCAAACATATCCATAACGGAACAGGATACGGGTTACATCGACTTTGTTAACTTCACAACGCCTTCAGAGCCTGACACTTATAGGGTGTCCGTCATGACGGCGGGCGAAAACGGCACCCCTCAGCCCATACCTGAGTTTCCTGAAATTCAGGTGTTGCCGGTGGCAGGAACCGGCATTGCCTCGATATCGCCTTTTATGCTCGCTCAGTCCGATACCGTTGACCTCAAGCTCAGTTTTGAGGGCGAATTCGGCGTTGTGCGTGCTGTGAAATTCATCGTCCCCGGAGACCTCATCGATTGGAACGGTGATCTTGAGCTCAATGGCGCTCTGGCGGACGGCAGCCATCAGGTGAACGGTGACACGATTCTCATCTACGATGTCGAGCTAAATCCGGGCGATGCGGGATGCGTCGTCCTTAAGTCAGTGAGCCCTTATGACGGGTTCAGCGATTCATCGCGCGTTGTGGCCATGAGCGGAACCGACACCACGAACCTGTCTCCGTTGTCCTCCAGCCCGTTGCTTGTCGTCGAATCGTCAGATTCCACCGAGCCGTTCCTCATGCTCGGAAAGCTTCAGGCTCCGGGCGCTGACGGCTACTCATCGGCATACGAAGGGCAATTTGTCAGCGTCATCGGCGTGGTTACCGGCCCTCCGTCTGCGTTCTCCAGCTCAGGCAGGCTGTCGATGTATGTTCAGGATGTCTCCGGCGGAGTGAACATCTACGCGCCGAGCTGGAGCGGCGGCAGCTTTCAGGTTGGCCAGCTGGTGTCGTTCTACGGCAGGGTCACGGAATACAATGGGCTGACCGAGGTGGTGCTTGAGGGGCCGAACTACACGCTTTACGGCGGCGGGTATTCGTTCGACACAACATCGCTCAGGCCGTCCGAGCCGTTGTCCGAGAAGTATGAAGGCCGCCTTGTGAAGGTCACAGGTGAGGTCGCATCCTCGCCTGTTGAGGCCGGCGCAGGGAGGTCTTTTACCGTGTGGAACGGGTTTACGCCCATAACCGTCTATGTTTACAACACGACAGGTGTGGATCTTTCAGAAGTTGAGCCCGGAAAGCTTGTGAGCGTCGTCGGAATTGGCGGGCAATACGACCGCGATGAGCCTTACGACGCCGGTTACCAGCTCCTTGTCAGGTTCCAGGACGACATCCAGATCATCGGTCAGGGGCGGGACACCAGCGAAGTCTCGATCGAGGTGCATCCCAATGTGTTTGCGCCTTCTCTCGGAGAGGTGGCCAACATCGATGTGGCGGGCCCGCGCGATGCGAGATACACCCTGCGCGTCTATGATGCGCGCGGACGCATCGTCAGAGACATCTACATCGGAAAACCGGGGCCGGCAAACGCAATATGGCGCGGCGACGACAGGTTCGGCGCACCGGTGACAGTCGGGCTTTACTTCATCAGGCTTGAAGTCCATCATCCCGACGGCAAGATCGAGACCCTGACCAAAACCATTGCGGTGGGAGACAACTTCTGATGACCATCGAGGAAGCCAGAAAGCTTCTGAAAGACAAGAAGATCGTTGTGCTTTACGGAGGCTGGTCGCTTGAACGAGAGGTCTCTTTGAGGTCAGGCAAACGGGTTTACGATTCCCTTGTCCGTCAGGGATTTAATGCCGTCCTGTTGGATGCACAGCGCGATTACATCGACCGAATTCGGGAGATCGGCGCGGATGTCGTGCTGATAATGCTTCACGGCAAGCCCGGCGAGGACGGCACATTTCAGGGGGCACTGGAAAGCATCGGCATCCCCTACACCGGCTCAGGCGTCCTCGCATCCGCAACCGGCATCAACAAAGTGGCTTCCAAAAGGATCTTTCAGAGCGTCGGCATACCGACTCCGAAGTTCATATTCGTGCCGCGATGGGCGGATATGGATGATGCTTATGAGCAAGCGCTTGAGGAGATCGGCATACCGCTTGTCATCAAGCCCAAGGACGAGGGATCGAGCCTTGGAGTGCACATCGTCCACGATGAGAGCGAGCTCAGGCGGCTCATGCAGGAGGAACGGGAGAAGTTCGGCGACTTCCTGATCGAGAAATACATAAAAGGCAAGAGCGTGACCACCGGGATACTTGGGACAGGCGATGAAGCCTTTGCCGTGCCGATTCTGGAGCTCAGGGTCAGGGGCCGTGAGTTCTACGATTACGAAGCGAAATACACCAGGGGCCTTACTGAGTTCGTCATACCGGCCGAACTTCCGCAATGGAGTTACGATGCACTTCAGGAATACTCGCTGAAGGCTCACCTCGCGCTTGAGTGTCGCGGTTTTTCCCGTGTGGATGGCGTTGTATCCGAAGATGGCCAGCCTTACATACTTGAGGTCAACACCATTCCCGGAATGACGGAGCTTTCGGATCTGCCTGCTGAGGCCGAACATGCGGGCATATCCTACGATGAGCTTGTGCTCTGGATCCTCAAATCGGCTTATGAATAAGGAAACTGACATGGAAGGCAAGCTATTCGTTGTCGGAACGCCTATCGGCAACCTTGAGGACATCACATTTCGCGCGGTAAAAACGCTGAAAGAGGTTGACCTCATCGCCTGCGAGGACACCAGAAGGGCCAAAATCCTGTTGCAGCACTTTGAGATCGACACGCCGACGGTGTCCTACAACGAGCACAACGAGCGCCAGCGCATCCCCGAGCTTATCGAAAAAATGAAGGCCGGCAGCTCGATCGCCCTGCTTTCGGATGCGGGCATGCCGACCATATCCGACCCCGGTTACAGGCTGGTCAGAGCCGCACGAGATGCGGAAATTCAGGTCATCTCAGTGCCGGGGCCTTCAGCTGTCACTGCGGCGCTGTCCGTCTCAGGACTTCCCACCGACAGGTTCATCTTTGAGGGGTTCCTGCCGAGAAAAAAAGGCAAGCGGGAACGCAAAATCATGGAATTTCGGGACGAGACGAGGACGGTCGTGATATTCGAATCAGTGCATCGCATAGAGAGGACGCTCCACGAGCTGGCCGAACTGCTTGGCCGTGACAGGAAGATCGCCGTGTGCCGTGAGCTCACAAAAATATTCGAGGAGGTCATCTACGGCTCGATAGGAGAAGTCATTGAAAAACTTAAGGTTAAGAAGGGCGAATTTGTGATTGTAATCGGTGGTAAGGATGTGAAATAGGTTGTTCTACCTATTTTTTGACGGTGTGGAACGGCATATAATAACCTTGTGAGAGAGGTTGATATGAGGATTAAGCTGACATTTGATCCTGTGGAAGGGCATTTGAAGTTGCCGGTTGCATACAATCACATCATCCAGAGCCTGATTTACAGGCACATAGGTGAACTTGCCGATGAGCTGCATGACGGTGGCTATCGCTATGGCAAGAGAAGTTATAAGTTGTTCACATTCTCAAGGATGCGAGCCACCGAGATAAAGTATAATCGGGACGACAGGACCCTGACATTCAGCGGGAAAATCTGGATTTACATAGCATCGCTCAAGAACGACCTGCTTGAATCCCTCACATTGACGATGGTCAGAAATGAGATCTTCGAGCTGAAAGGGCAGCCCGTGCGCATCGCATCGATTGAGGTTGAGATGCCCGTCGAATACCGCTCACCGATGCTCATCAAGATGATGTCACCTGTGACGGTTTACAGCACCCTCATGACGCCAGACAACCGCAAAAAGACATACTTCTACACCCCATGGGAAGACGAATTCAGTGAGCTGGTGGTCAATAACCTTGTGCGAAAATTCAAGGCGGTGACATCCGACGAGCCGCCTGATGTCAGCTCAGCATACATAAAGCCGATAAGGGTTGATAAGCATGATCTTGTCATCACAAGGTTTAAGGGATACCTGATCAAAGGCTGGAAAGGCGTCTATGAGCTGAATTTGCCGCCGCCATACTTCGAGATCGCCTACAACACAGGCATAGGGTCAAAAAACAGTCAGGGCTTTGGGATGTTCAGGATTGTGGGCATGCACAATGATGGGGAATAGTCCCGGTTGAGGGTAAGCCGTGCTGCGTTTTACTTGATTTGATGGGTTTAATCGGGCTACAATATGCAAAACATTGCAAAAGGAGGGAAAAGGGATGAAGAAGCTGGTTATGTTATTGGTTTTCATGATGATTTCCAGATATGCATGGGCACATCAAATAATTGTCGATGGCGATCCTTCCGATTGGACGGGCGTTGCGCCTGCTGCTGACCATTTCGCATATTCGCATGGCGAGGCGATATGGGCTGATGCGGCAGATGACGATCTGGGCGATGGCGGAGATGCACCTTACGCAGCGGACAACCCCGAACCGTATTCCTACCCGACGGATACCCTGTTTCAGGGGACCGAGGCCGACATGCTGGAATGGAGATACACATTCGACGAGGCCTCAAACAGGATCTATTTCCTGATAACCATGAACAACTACGACATAACATGGATGCCGTTCGTGGGCATAGCGATGGACCTCGACCATGCGTGGGGCAGCGGACAGACATGGCTCGGCGGCTACGCCTCACTCAAGGTGGATTCCGCCATATTCTGGGAGTACAACATCCTTTTGAAGGACAATAGTATCGTGATTTACAACGTCCAATGGGACAGTGTCGGAGGGACCAATGAGGTGGTGTTCGACACCGCAAACAACACGATCGAAGTGGGGGTAGATGTGTCACAGTGGGCGATCAACCCGATCACCGATGTGGATTCCGTCTATTTCGTCGTCTATTCCGGGCTTCAGGATTACGGCAACATGCGCGGTGTGGATTCCGTGGCCGAAAGATGGAGGGGAGGCGGCGGAACGGACAGCTGGGTTGATCCGAATGTGTATGACCTGTGTTTCGTGCCGTCCGATGATCAGGCCAATGATCTGAACAACTACACCGACACAAGCGCTTCTGTCGTAAGGCCTTCTTCCGCGATGCTCGTCGAAAACCATCGCATGGGGATCGAGGAATCCGGATTTGCGCCTGCACCGTTCGATTTCCGCATAAACAATGTGCTGAGGAACGGCCTCTCGGTCAGATTCCATGTCCCGGAACCATCCAACATGACGATAGAGATCTACTCGCCCGATGGCCGACTTGTGGGCAGGCCGCTCGACAAGCACATGTCAGCTGGCGATTTCAACATGTTCATTCCCGTGAACCTCAGGTCAGGCATCTACATCCTGAGAATTAAGATAGGGACATCCTCGGTATTTGAAAAAATCGCCGTGGTGAGATGAAGACGGATAAGCTGACACCTTATCTTTTCATACTGCCGTTCACGCTGATCTTCATCGTATTTCTTGGCTTTCCGTTCCTATACGCCCTTTATCTGAGCTTCCATCGGGTGGTGAACCTGTCAAATGTCTTTGGCGGCCTGCAATTTGTGGGACTGAAAAATTACACACAACTGCTTGGCGGATTTGACTTCTGGTGGTCGTTCGGGCTCACTCTGGTCTATGCGATATTGCTGATCCCGCCCAACATCATCCTTGCCATCCTGATCGCAAGGGCGCTCATGAGGGATACACGACTTAACAGGGCTTACAGGACATTGTTTTTCCTGCCGTTCGTGCTGGATGTGTTCGTCGTCGGGGTGGTGTGGACTCTGATCTACACCACCCCTTACGGGGTTTTGCCACAGCTTTTGAATCGCATAGGCATAGGTGTGCCGAGCGGCGGATTCCTGGGCAACCCGTATCTCGCACTCCCGTCCATAGCGTTCGCCATAGTGCTGAAAAATATCGGGTTCGGGATAGTGCTGTTCACGGCTGCATTCGGCAATATCCCGAAGGAAGTCTATGAGGCGGCCGAGCTTGACGGTGCAGTCGGCTGGAAAAAGACCTATTACATCACACTGCCACTTGTAAAACCGATAGTTGCGTTCCTTGTGGTAGTGGGTTTTATGGGCGCTCTGTCCGGTTTCGCTGAGATCTACGCCATGACAGGCGGCGGGCCGGCAGTTCAAGTTTTCGGCCACATTGCGAAAGCCACAAAGATAACCGGTTACCTGCTCTTCGAGAACCTGCAGACATTGAAGCTCGGCCCCGCATCGGCGCTGTCCTTCGTTTTGCTCGTTTTCGCACTTGCGTTTTCACTTGTAAGTTTAAGGCTTTTAAGGCGGTCGGATTAGTTTTCGTTCGAGGCTGAAACTTGAATTTGTAAACTGTGTGGAATTACAATTGCCCCGTTAATGGGCGATTAACTTGAGAATGTGACGGACTTTACAAACAAGGAGGTTTTGAATTGCGAGCCAATTTTACTTTGAAGGTGCTGACCCCGATGTTCATGGGCGGGGCTGACCCTGAGGGCGCCCCCGAACTCCGCGCCGCCTCGATAAGAGGGGCGATGAGATTCTGGTTCCGCGCGATAGCCGTAACGTTCTTTAACACGACAGGAGGAGCATTATGAAAAGATTGAGATTTGAATTTGAAGTGGTAACCCCAATGTTTATTGGTGGGGCATCGCCTAATGGTGAGGCAGAGATAAGGCCACCAAGCATAAAGGGGCTCCTTAGATGGTGGTTCAGAGCTCTTGGAGGAAGTAAAGAATGGGAAGCGAGACTCTTTGGAGCGACAGGTGAAAATGGTAGTAAATCTCCTTTCAAATTAGTTGTGAGAAAAACCATCAGTGGAAGCTGGCGGTTTAACAGAAATGTTTATCATAGATTTGAAAAACGGGGGAGATGTAATGATCCACGTGTCAAGATTAATGGTATCGTATATGCAGGTTATTCCCTTACATTGGGAGATAATGACAGGAAAGCAATCCCTCCTAACACAAAATTTTCTGTGTATTGCATCCCTACACTGGCCATAACTGCAAAGAAATTCGACTCTATAGTAGCAATATTGTCTGTTATTGGATACCTTGGCGGGCTTGGAACACGCTGGAGAAGAGGATTTGGGAGTCTTCAATTAAGTGGCGGAAATTATTTTAAAGATATTAGAGCACGCACTCCTGAAGATTGGATAAAAGAATTTCAGAAGCTGTGGCAAAACGTCAACACAAAAATGAGAGAGTTTAGAGGTAAAACTTTTGCTGGTGTATGGCACATGTCGAAACTATATGTGTGGAGAAGGACATTCCCTTCATGGGAAGAAGCTCTTAACGAGATAGCAACAGTGATGCAGGAATTTAGACAATGCAGGAACCCTGACCATGACCAGGTATTTAATCTTCTCCGTCATAACCGTCCCTTAAGGCAAGCTCCAAAGAGAACAGCTTTCGGTATGCCTTTAACTTTTAGGTTCAGAAATGTACGTGGCGTCGCCACGTTCCAGCCAGCAAATCATGAAAGGATGGCATCGCCTTTGATCTTTCACATTGCAAAACTGCAGAACGGCAGTTATTTGCCCATGCTTATTAAATTAAAAGGGAGATTTCTTGAGGCTAATGAGCGCATTTTTATTAAAGAAAAAAATACTTATGTTTCTAAACCTGGGCACTTACTAGATGGACAGGATGGAGATACCATTTTGAAAGACTTTATTGAAGAGGCTATATCCCCTTTGACCGAGGAGGTTTCATTATGGATAGAATAAGGCTTCTTGCATTTTTCCATGACCCAATTCATAAGGCTTTGGTCCTTGCCGCAAGAAGAAAGCATGAGGAAGTCGCTAAAGAGTTGGCTGATGTTTTGGGAGTAGTTTTTACGGAAGAGGATCTAAAAGCTCTCAAAGGTATGGATATCCTTGCATCCTCTATGGAACGACTGGTTTTGCCCGAAAGTGCAGATAAGGACCCCGAATACCAGGTTATGGATTTTGATGAGATAGTTTTTAGACACCCGATGAGCGGCCAACTTATTAATCTCAACCTTTCTAAGGAGATTTATGAACTGGCTCATGAGACTCTTCTGGATATATTAAGTGCTCTTAAAAAAGAGACTGAAAGTAAAGGTGAACTGGAAAAACTATCATATCTGTGGCATCATTTACTCGGTCTTATTCAGGAAAGAGCACCGAAAATCCCTTGGCAACTCTTACCTGCTGATACGAGAGTACCCGATCACACCATCTGGGACCATCTGAAACTCACCACGGCAACGGGTGTAAAATGGCACAATGAAAAACCTTTTGCTACCGCGACCCTTTTTATATTTACCATAGGCCCTGTACAGAGTTTCATCAGGCAGGCAAGAAAGGCACAGGATTTCTGGGCAGGAAGTTTTATGCTTTCCTATTTGACCTTCACGGCAATTAGAAAGGTTATTGATAACTACGGCCCCACAGTGGTCATTTACCCTGACCTTCAGGCACATCCATGGATACTAAAGGAAAATTCGGATGAAATAACAAGACCTACAATACCTAATAGGTTTGTTGCTTTAATTCCTGAAACAAACGCCGAGAATATTCGCAACCTTGCGGCTTCCTGTGAAAATGCAGTTAGACAGCAGTTGAAAGAGTGGGTAGATATTGTGCTTGATAGATTAAATCTTAAGGGTAATGTAGAGATTGAAAAAACGGTTGAACGCCAGCTTCAGAACGCTTTCTCTATGTATTGGATTGGACTTCCTTTACCCCAGCCCTTAAATGGTAAGAGAGATTATGAAAATGCTCTAAAATTGATTGAGAAAACTCTGTCCAATCAAAAAGTCGAGAGAGCAAAGAAGATAGTTAAACTCGCTGAGGAGCAAAAAACGCTCTATAAACCTAATGTCGGGAACTTTTTTGGATTTTTATATGCCTATGCGGAAAAAGCTCTTGCGGCACGAAAGGCACTTAGAGAAAATCTATTTGGTGAACCTGAACTGGGGAATAATAAGGAGGCCATTTCTTCTAATACCAGAGTTGAAAGGTGCCATCTCTGCGGCGAAAGAAACGCAATTGTAAGGAAAATCGAGAACAAAAATAAAACCATCGAGATTCAGTATTTTAATGAAAGGGCAGGTGAATGGATAAAACTTAAAGAACTTGATATAGGACCCCGTGAACTGCCAAAGGGCATAGCACTCTGCTCCGTGTGTTTGATAAAAAGATTTCTACCCAAAATTGCCCAGCATGAGATCGAAAAATTTCCTTCAAATTATTCCTATCCTTCTGTCTCTGATGTCGCAGTTGCTGATCTTATGGAGGAGATTGCCGAGGACACAGAGCTTCTTGGTGTTCTGAATAAATTTGAAATCGCTATCAGTAACCTGCACGCGGATGGAGATATTGACTCCAAGGTTAAGCCTATACCCAGAATTGCAAAGAGATTTCCTAAAATTACAGAAGGTGAATGGTTTTATGAAGCTTCCTTACAGAAGGAAGTCGCCGAACGCACCCTTGAGAAAACTCTCGACAAGAAGGATGTAAGAGGGGCAAGAGAAGCCCTGAAAAACCTCCTGAATGCCGTGGGACGGAAGCCCTGTCCCTACTATGCCTTTGTTGCCGTTGATGGCGATCACATGGGGAAATGGCTCGCTGGTGACATGGGATTCGAATTGAATGAAGAAACCAATATTTATCATCCGAAGGTCTGGCATAACTTACCTGAAGATTTTAAAGAGGCTGTAAAATCAATTTTCAAAAGTGACAATAAGTTTGTCAGACCAGTAACTCCAGCGTTTCACGCAAGTATTGCAAAGGCGCTCCAGACCTTTGCTCTAAAGATTGTGCCAAGAATCGTTGAACAACAAAACCTTGGACAGATTATTTATGCGGGCGGTGATGATATCCTTGCTTTTGTGAATCTCAGAGACCTTTGGAAGGTGTTAAGACTGCTTAGACTTGCATACTCTGGCATGATAAAAGTTAACGAAAATTGGGAGATTGAAGAAGACAAATCCAATAAAACAGGAATTGTAAAAACGCCAAAAGGTTTTTGGTTAACCATGGGACCCATAGCATCACTTTCTGCAGGTGTCGTAATTGCCCATTACAAGACCCCACTTTCAGTTGTTATCAGTGAAGGCTTCAATATGGAGAAGATGGCAAAAGATGAATTGGGTAGAGATGCTTTCGCCATATCTTGGCTGAAACACTCTGGTGAAATAACGATATCCGGCGGTAAGTGGATGATCAAAGAGGAGCATGACCTTATTGAGAGGCTCGAAGAAGTTGTTCAGTTCTTCCTGAAACCCTCTGATGAATCTCACAAGTATGTGCTTTCAAGAAGTTTTCTGAAAACCCTTGATCAGGTCCATCAGCATATTGGAGATGATTTCGAATTGTTAAAACCACTGATATCCCATGCTGTTCGCCGCCATATTCAGTTTACAGAAAAAGACATTTCGACCGATAAAAAATGGAAAGAGATCGAAAAAGTTAAAAACCAAATGATAGAATTACTGGAGAATCTAGATAGAGACCTCCACAGATTCATAAACTTACTCGAGTCTGGATTACTTTACTACAGATTTGCCAAACCGGAGGAGGCATAGAAAATGACCAAAATTTTGAAAATTACGCCATTGGATCCCTTATTTTTCCGCTCACCTATGCCCTTCACAGCAGGCGAGCAGGACTGGGCAAAGTCCGGGCCTTTGCCTCTGCCAGGCACCCTTTACGGAGCGATTCGCTCGTCTATACTGACACGCCGTAACTTTGCTCAGTTTATTGAAGGGGGCGGCTATCCAGACATAGGAACGCCTTGGCGTAAGGGTTCCCTTAAGATAAGGACCTTTTTCATTGCGAAAGAAGCAAACAGCTCCTTAAGGTTCTACTACCCCATCCCTGCAACTATTTTCTTTAAAGAAGAGGAATCTATTGCCATAAGTAAACCTGCTAATTTCCCGGATATCCTGACAGAGCTGCCACAAAATAAAGGAGAAAAGGTCACAAACTTCTTTTATCTTCGTGAAGATGATTACGAACCCGGAACATGGAAGTGGATAGAACACAATGCGTTGAGAAGCTTTTTAATGGGGAGCAAACCCAATGCAGACTCCTTCGCCAAAAATGATGAACTTTTTAAAGCCGAACCCAAAATCGGTATCGCTAGAAACCGCAACACAAAGGCGTCAGAGGTTGGTAAACTCTATCGCGCTGAGCATTATCGCTACCTTAAAGGTGTATCCTTAATCGCACTTAGCGAAGGCACAGATGAACCCCTTAATGGAGTGTTCACACTTGGCGGCGAAAGACGAACGGCGGTAATTGAAGAGTTGACAATCAACCCTGTTGAGGAATTTGACACACCAACCGAAGGAAACCGTTTTCTGGTCTATCTTATGACACCCGCCATCTTCAGAACAGGCTGGTATCCTTCAGGAGTTATTGAAAAACTCACAACAAAAGGAATAAATCTCAGGTTTATTACGGCAGCTATCTCAGGATATAAGGTTATCTCAGGCTGGGACATTCAAAAGAAGGCTCCAAAGACCCTTTATAGAGCCGTACCCGAAGGAAGCGTCTTTGTGTTTGAAGTTATAAAAGGCTCTTTTGCAGAAGCGGTAAAAGCCTTTCATGGCAAAAACATCTCAGATATAAATCCAGAAGAGGGCTATGGATTTGCCCTCACAGGTAATATTTGAAATAAAGGAGGCATAAGTTATGGTGCGTAAAGGCAGCATTTTGTTCGTAACAGTGGAGACCCCGCTCCATGCGGGGACAGGTGCCGAACTGGGCATCGTTGATCTGCCCATACAGCGTGAACGACACACAGGCTGGCCCAAAGTCGAAGCATCGGGACTGAAAGGAGCACTGAGAGAGGCAATTATTTTTGACAAAAATGATAGGGGTAAGGACAAAGAGCTTAAAGATGCTATATTCGGACCCGAAGAAGGCGATCTTCATAGCGGTGCATTAGTTCTAACAGATTTGAGAATACTCCTTTTCCCTGTTAAGTCAGGCAAAGGAACCTTTGCATGGGTTACTTCACCAGAAGTTTACGCAAGATTCAAAAGGGATTTGGAGGCTCTTACAAGGCTGGATACCAGTGCAGCAGCATTATTTAATGGGTTACCAGACTCCCTTGAACCCAACAAAGTCCACAACAGCACTAAACTTACCATGGAGGTTGAAGGTAAGGAAACTGTATTGCTGGAAGAATATTCCTTTGAGGTAACCAAGGATAATGCCGACGGGCCGTTGACCAAATTCGTTAACTGGCTCCAAATGAATGTGTTCGAAAGCGGTAACCCAAGGCACGATGATATACCGAAAAAGATTTGTGTTGTGGAAAATGACATGTTCAACGACTTTGTGAAAATGTTCACTGAGGTTATTACAAGAACCAGAATTTCGCCAGATACCGGAACCGTCAAAACTGGTGCTTTGTGGAACGAAGAATATCTGCCGACGGAAACCGTTATGTATAGCCTTGTAATGGCAACTCCTGTCATGAAAAAAAATGAAAAACCTGAGGAACTGAAAGATGACAGCAACCCAGGGAACGAGGCTCAAAAGGTACTTAACAAAGTCGTTGGAAGTAGTCCAAAATATCTCTTCCTTGGTGGAAATGAAACGATAGGTAAAGGATTGGTCAGTCTCAAGTTTGTAGCGAGACAGGGAGGCACATCATGAGCACAGTCAGAACCATAGAACAGAAACGGAGCGAGTTTGCTCTGAAGTGTGTAAAAGATATTGCCAAAGATAAAACCGTTAGAGGAAACTATAAGGGACTTGTCAAGAAGTTTCCCATGATGGTTCTAAAAAACGGATTATTGCAGACGATTGCTTTTATGGAGGCGAAAGGGAAAATTAAAAGCGATAGTGAGAAAGGGCAAAAACAACACAAAGAACTTTACAAGCACATAAAAGCGTATCTTACTAAAATATCTCCACTGTCATTCCCAACACCGGAAAACCAACTGCTTTCGGATTCCCTTTCTAAAATTTCCGTTGCGCAATACCGAAATATTACCTCTGACATTCTCGCCTTTGCTAAATGGCTTGGAAAATATGCCGAGGCGCTCATTAAAGAGGAGGCAAAGGAAGAATGACCAAGGAATATAGAGGCAAGCTGACTGCTAGGAAAACAAAAAAGGGTTACCATATCGAGATTCAGTATGAGCGTGAAGGTATACCCAAAAAAATTCCCTTTAAGACTCGCGATTTCCCCAGAGAATTCCAAAACTTGGAGGTTATGTTTGAACTTGAAGGGAACAGGGTTGTTAAGATAAAAAAGCTATCGGGTGAAACAATCTGGGAACAGGAAACAGAGCGACCTCATCGAGAGCCCGTGAGAAAAAAAACTATAAAGAGTCATAGCAAAAGTCCCACTCCTTCACATGAAATTCTGAATTTAAAAGCACATCAGAATGCGATGCGTTTCGTCAAATTAGTAGGTTATCGAGGTTATCGAACCGCAGATTTCAATCCTGCTCTCAGATTCAATAGATTCCTGCAATGGGATGAGAAGCAACAAAAGTTCGATTATGGACTAACCCTTGAAGAAAACAGCAGCGGTGTTCATCTTCAGGAATTCACTGTCCCACGGGAGATAAAAGAAAGGATAAATGCTCTACAATCTCCCTCAATTTCAGAGGCTCTGGTAATTCCATGGAGGGCAAAGACCACATGGCGGATGATTATCGGACTTGGATCACCTCATGTTCATGAGACCGCCATGACATGGCACCACACATGGTCTATTCCGTACATACCTGGCAGTGCACTAAAGGGAGTTACAAGGTCATGGTTTTTGCTTACTCGATGGGAAGAATTCGCAAAAAACAATCCTGAAAAAGCTGATTGGGAGTCTACAATCCCATGTCTCGAAGCATGGTTCATGGATAATCCTCATCCGAAAGAAAAGGATGTTGACCACAAAGAAGAAGATTGCCCTGTTTTTCCATGGGCTAAGGATAAGCTGGAGAATGACAGTCAGTTATTCAAACTCCTTTTCGGAACCCAGAAACAGAAAGGCGCTGTCATCTTTATGGATGCCTTTCCCGTCAATAAATACACCCTAAAACTCGATGTCATGAATGTCCACTACCCCAAATATTATCGTGGAGAGGGAAATTACGCCGCCGACTGGGAGAGCCCAAATCCTGTGTTCTTCTTAACCGTTGTAGATACGGAGTTTCAAGGGGCTATCATCGTCAACAAAAGATTTTTCAACAGGCTTAAAGGAAATAGCACATATTATGAAAATAAACTGGCAGAAGAAGGCATAGAACTTCTTAAAAGTGCTCTTGAAAACCACGGCATTGGTGCGAAAACCAGTGTAGGATACGGCTATTTGAAGAATATTAGATAGTGAATTTGGGGGTTTTATACCCTTGCGTGAGACACGCTCTGTGAGTAAATATTAAACATTATGATAAGGACAAAAAGAATAGGTGAAGAAATAACAAAGACGGTAATAATGGCGGCAATTGGGGCCGCTAAGGCTTTTGTCATAGAGTGGATCAGAAAAGCCATGAGAAGGAGAACTTGGCGCGATGTCATCGTGGATGCCATGAAGGAAGCAGTAAAGATGGTCATAATTACTGTTGCCACAACTGTAGCCAAAAAAATAACAGGCTTCTTTATATGATGGGCATCGGTTCCATTATGGCATTTCCAGCCAGTTTTAAAGAGTATTTTAATTTATGCTGTACGCTTATGCTTGTGAGGGTAAATCTTTCATGAGGGGGGCAGAACTCTTGAAAACATCGTTATACAAGCTTTTGATAAGGCAAAGCTTTCAGCAAAATTCTTGGTGTTTTTAACTCATGATTTCAATTGGTAACACAGCAACTTTGAATAACATTTTATAAAAAGGAGGATATTATGTACCGCTTTAAAACAATGATAAATTTCATCGGAGAACAACCTGTCCCTAATTATTTGCCTGTCAAATGGGGCATAAAACATCTTGGTATTGAGAAGGCTGTAAATTTATTCACGGATAGAACGGGAAAGATAAGCGAAAGACTCGAAAAGATATACAAAGGGAAACTGGGAATTGAGGCCAATTCAATTCAAGTTAACCCTTACAATATTTCTGAATTAATCTCAAAATTTGAAAAAGTTCTCAGTGATTTCCCTTCGCCAATTTTTAATCTTACTGGTGGAACAAAGCCTATGACTTTCGCGGGCTATTCTGTATCGATGAGCCATAAAATCCCGTTTCTTTACTTTCAATCTGAAGGCGGCAAAATGAAAATAAGGATGTATGAATTCGGAGAGAATAGCACAATTAGTCCTCTGGAACCCATTGAAATTGAGGATGGTATTTATAGCCTTAAAGAATACCTCGACATTCATTTCGATAAATTCAACATAGAGAACAAGCGAGGACACGGTGGATATTTTAAGGATAAAGATATTGGTCAACGAATAGAAAAGGAGATAATTCAAACGCTTGAAGAAAATGGAATTGAAGTATTCCCGGGCGTAAACATCCCTCCTGATATACAAATAGATCTGTTTATAAAACATGGTCACAATGTTGGGATTATGGAGGTCAAGAGAACTTTAAAACCCACAGCAATAAACCAAATAGCCCTTCCATCAAGACAGGTCAGATTAGGGACATATATCAGGCGATTTGTTGTGGGTGGTTCACCAAGGGATGACAGGGAACTTAAAAATATTGTTGATAGAGCGGAGATTGGATTTGTATATATAATTTTGCTTGAAGGTTTGAAAAAAGGCGCTCTCACTCAGGAAGAAGGGGAAAGACTCATCGTTGAAGTTAAAAACTGGTTGAAAGCTCCAATACCACAAAATTTCAAAAAAATGAAACAAAATCTCGGTATAATCGACTGAGGCATTTGTGATCATGAAAAGAACAAAAAAAGAAACAAGGATAGTTCTTTTAGGGGGCAGGGTTTTTCCTGCGTTGATGAATACATTGACAGATGCTGAAAACATTAAAAAACTGATCCCTCTTACAACACGGCAGAGCAGATACACCATCCAAGATTTCCAAAATGCGTTGGGCGAAAATTTAAAACAGAAATGCATATTACTTAATGGACCTTATATAGAAGCGGAAGATATAAAGTCTGTTAAAAATAAGTTATCCAAAATTGTGAAGGCTGAAAAAGACCCAATAGCGATTGATATTACAGCATGTCCTAAAATCCCGGCTCTGGTAGCGTGGGATATCGCAAGAGAATTTAATCTCTCCATAATGTATGTATCTGCATATAGCGCAAATATATTCAGGTTCAATTTTAAGAATGGACGTTATATCCTTGGTAAGAACAAGGAACTGAAATTGATGGAAGTGAAAAATTATCTATCCCTCTACGGAAGGAAAATGCGCAATAACTTCAATATCAACTGGCTAAAAATAGCGAGACCTAAAGAAAATACCGCATATAAAATTTGCAAATACCTTGTTTCTCAGAAGGAGTATGGGGTTAAGTTCCTGAAATTCTTTAGATGCACAGCCAACGAGGAAAAAGTAGATGATATAATCAAGGTTGATGTCACAAAGGAAAGCAATTGCAGAAGACATTTCCCTCAAAAACAGGAAGTGATAGAGAAGTTCTACGAAATCTTCAGATTTCTCGTTGAAAATGGCGTTATCAACGACCTTGAGTTTTACCTTCCAAACAGCATCTCTTTTAATATCCATGTCCATAACCAGTCCTTCTTGAACGGCAAATGGCTTGATTACTATATCTACAGGGTACTGAAGGACAGCGGTATGTTCTACAATTGTGGATATTCCATTGGTATCCCCACGGAAAATACCGAAAATGAACTGGATTTTATTGGTATAGCCCGCGAGGATAGAATTAGAAATTGGGTGTATGTGGTTGAAGGGAAAACAGGTAAAATAACAAGTAAAGATTTTGATACTCTCAATACTACTGCTGATCTTATTGGCGGGAGAGCAGTTGTTAGGTTTTTCGTGATCAATGAGTTCACCAAAAATATTAATAAACCTAGAAGAAACTCCTTACAAAAACAAGCTGAAGAGAGATCCATTAATCTAATATTTGCCGATGACCTTGAAGGGAATAAATTAATTGAAAGATTTGAAAAGCCAAAATTTCAGCCAATCTAAACAGGAGGTTATCATGATCATCCTTAATTTTTCGCATCCGTTGACCGAGGAGCAGGTGCGGCAGGTGGAGGAGAAAACCAACAAAAAAATCGAGGAAGTGCGGCAAATATCAGTATTTTTTGAGCACGATAAGCCTTACGAGGAACAGGTGAACAACCTTATTGAAGCTTGTAATCTTTCGTCTAAGGAGTGGCAGACGCTCCCAATTCTTATTGTGCCACCTTCTTTCAACTTTATTGCAGTGACCCTGCTCGCAGCTTTGCACGGGATTATGGGGTATTTCCCGCCTGTCATAAGGCTCAAGCCTGTGACCGGGACTACGCCGCAAAGATTTGAGGTGGCCGAAATTATCAATCTTCAGAAAATCAGGGACAATTATCGGCGTTTGAGGGGCTGATGTCGTGAGGGACGGCAAAATTTCAAAGTTCTTCACTTCCCTTTTCGTCATCCTGTCACTCGCTGTCGCAAGCCTATATCCTGCGTTGTTGGCCCTTGTGGGAAGGCTCTGTGGGGCGTCGTGGAAATGGACAATATCGGTGGTTACATTTGTTACCCTCTTCATCGTAATCATATTGCTTGCTATCACAAATCCCGGAAAACACATAAGTCTGACGGATGCACTGAGGAGTTTCCTCAAAGAACCGCCCGGCAGAGAATCCAACAGGTGGTATCGATTCCTTTCAGTGTGGATATTCCTAACGCTCGTTTTTCAGGTTTCATGGCTGTTTGACAGCGTTCGGGATGTCGGGCTCCATTGGGTAACCACGAGCAAGGGCTGGGATCCTGTTGTTGAACACCATGTTGTGACATTCGCTCTGGCTCTGGAGTTTATCATACTCATGCCTTTGATTTACATCAGGTTCATTTTCCCTGTCAGGCGGTTACCGGCTCACAGAAAGCCCCTGCCGAGAAAAGTTTTGATAATGGGCCTCAGCCTGCCTCTTGGAGATAACGCACCCGAAAAACAGAAGGAGCTACTCAGGCGAAAACTTGAGGAGTTAGGCAATCCGAGGCTGCCGAACGAGGAGGCCTTAAAAAGCCTCCAGGGCAACTGGATTCCAGCATTGAGGGCGATCCTGCATGAAAACGATAGCCTTGAACTGGTGATCCTGATACTGTCGGACAGCACAAAGGGCTACTTTGACGACTTTATCGAGTTCATCAAACTTGTCCCGCACCTGAAGGAGCGTCTGGAATTGAGAAATCTCAAGGTGAGCGGTTCAAACGAGGTAGATGCCAACGATTTTGTGGCTGTCAGGAAGGAAATCGAGCGCATAATGGCAAAAATACGCAATTATGACGATAGCGACATCAGTTTTAACATAACTGGTGGCACTTCAATGATGTCGGCAGCCATGATCCTTGAGGCTGTGGTCGGCGAAAGGCAGGCGGAGTATGTCCGACAGTCTGGAGACAGAGAACTGATCAGGATAGATGTCAGCGAAAAGGACCTGCCGCTCACCTGACCTCATGAATTCGGGTGAGGGAATTGCCCTGATTGTCGCAGGTCATCCCTGAGACGGGGGCTTTACTGTCTATCCCACGCCGCTTGATAAACCCTGAAACTCAATTTATCCTTTCAGCACTATGGATAAGATCGGAAATATGCTGATATTCATCGGGCTTATCCTCGTTTTTCTCGGCGTGGTGTTCCTGCTCGTGGGGAAACTGCCGCTCGGCCGATTGCCCGGCGACATCGTCTATGACAAAGGAAATGTGAAAGTGTATGTCCCGATAGCGACCTCTATACTGCTTTCGATACTCCTGACCGTGATCATCAACATCTTAGGGTTCTTCCTGGGCAAGAGATGAGCAGGAACTGGCTGCGGGCAATTTTTGTCGTTGTGGCTTACAGCGTTTTGACTCTGTGGGCGATATTCTCCCTCATTCCGCTCCTGTGGCTGTTTGTGTCGGCCCTGACGCCTCAGGATTATCTTATGCGCATTCCGCCCATCATAAGGGTCAGCGACATCTCGCTCTCTAATTTCACCGAACTTTTCACAAGGGGGCAGATTGTCAGGTGGTTCATCAACAGCTTTTACATTGCCGCGACCGTTACCGTTTTGCAGCTATTTTTCGATGCTCTTGGCGGATATGTGCTTGCGAAGAAAGACTTTCCGGGCAGGAAATGGATCTTTGCGGCCATACTCGGCACGATGATGATCCCGCCTCAGGTCACGCTCGTCCCGACATTCCTGATTTTGAGCAAAGCGCACCTCATAGACACGCATCTTTCCATCATCATACCCCAACTTGTGGGTGCATTCGGGATATTCATGATGAGGCAATATATATCGAGCCTGCCGTCTGAGCTCCTCGATGCCGCGCGCATCGACGGGGCGTCGGAATTCTCGACATTCGTCAGGATAATCCTGCCGCTCACGGGGCCAGCGCTCGCCGTGCTGGGCATCTTCATATTTGTGGCTAACTGGAACTCGTTTCTGTGGCCATTGATCGTGCTGAATTCACCGTCAAAGTTCACGCTTCAGGTCGGGCTTTCGACTTTGCAGGACCAGTATGTGACGGATTACGGCATCCTCATGGCGGGTGCGGCGATAGCGGCTATCCCGATGATCGCCGTGTTCTTCGCCTTTGGAAAGCACATGACGAAAGGGTTGACTGTGGGTGCGATCAAAGGCTGATCAGGACAGGGGGACGCGCTTCTCTATGGCTTCCCTGAGCGTTGTCTCGTCTGCAAGGGACAGGTCGCTTCCAGTCGGCAAGCCCCTTGCAATTCGAGTGACCCTGACACCGAGCGGTTTTAACATGTCTGCGATGTAATGAGCTGTTATGTCGCCCTCGACGGTCGGGCTCAGGGCAATGAGCACTTCCTCAACATGCTCATTCTTTATGCGCTCAACAAGATCCTGAAGGTGCAGGTCCTCAGGCTTTATCCCGTCCAGAGGCGAGATTAC
>JALVZN010000096.1 GCA_027037615.1 Caldifarciminota bacterium
CTCGATGTTGTCCTGAGGCATGTTGACCTCTTTCGCCTTCTCGATCGCCATCCTCAGCCTCGGATTGAACTCCGGATTGCCACCTCCGAGCCTGGCGGCTACGGTTATCTCCCTTATGATTTTGTTGAATATTTTGCCCCGTCGGGCGTCCACTCTGGCCTTTTTGTGTTTTATCTGTGCCCATTTGGAATGTCCAGCCATAGGTTCACCTCCAGAAATTGGCTTTGAGATTTTCGGGCAAAGTATAAAATAGGTTCCTTTCTTTCTCAATCTGACAACAAACGCCTGATTCTGGAAGAAGTAGCCACGAACTGAAGCACTTGAAGGCGCGAGGAGCGTTTGGCCTCACCTTTTCGGACACCTCACCCAAAAAACACGCAGGCGTTCGTGCGCTGTGTGTGGAAGCGTCGGCGCCTGCTGGAACGGTCAAGATCTCCTCGTAATCAACAGCGCTCTTCCGCTGCCCGAACCGCCGCATCCAGCCGACTGTCCCCCGTATTTTGGGCACATCGTGGTCGCCTTATCTCCCCTCGCAATTGAAAAGGTGGTGCCAATGCCTGTGAGAAGGGAACCGATTGGAACCTCGCCGCCCAATCGTGCGGATATCCATCTCACTCTCCAACTCAGGCCGCCACACAGATTTGTTTTTCCGTAAGCCGAGTTTTATCATTCCCGTTGTCGATGGAGGGTTAAGTCATGAATATCGTTATCGCACTTGGATTTGTTGGCTATTTGATGGCGGGATTGAGCCCGTTAGAAGATGGGCATCACAATTCGCCTGCCGTAGAAGGCAAACCGTCAAAACTGATCCTGTTCCACATTGAAAACCAGCACCTTACGCCGCTTGAGGGCGTCTTTATCGCAACTTCGACCGATACATTTGTCACTGATACGGCTGGCAACGCAGCTGTGCCCGTTTCGTGGGTGGGCATCGGTGAGGCGCCGTCCCCACACGGGTTCTTCATAGTCGGGCCATCTGTCGTGAATTCGGCCGCATCCCTGAGCCTGTCGGTGGACGCCGACGGCGAATACAGGTTCTCGCTCTACGATCTGGCGGGCAGGATGCTGTATTCCCGTTCCGCCCATCTCGCATACGGGGTGTATGGCCTGAGCGTATCGCTGCCCAGAAGCGGCATTTACTACCTCGTGGTGCGTTCGCGTGACGGGGTGCTGGAGCATCGATTGATAAATTTCGGTTCGTCAGGTCTGGCGCTTGAGATTTCGTCTGGCGCAGGGGTTTTCAGGCGCGGCGGAACTGCCTCAAAGTCGGACACTTCGATCGAATTCACGATATGGGACACATTGAGGCACATAGAGGACTTCCCGATGGACACGGTGATCGGCCTTTCGGATTCCGTTTCTGACACGGTGGAGGTCGAGCTGCGAGGTTCGCAATACTGGAATGTCGATTTTACGCTGCTGCATCCGAACGGAGAGCGTTTTCATGGAGGGCAGGCTGTGTTCGTCAACGGCGATACCCTATCGACCGATTCAACGGGCGGTGTGAGTTTCAGGGACTACGGCCTGAGTTCGGGCTTCGACTTTCGCATTCAAGGGGATAGCGCCATCAATCTGGACACGACTGTGCAGGATGTCCGTTCTGACACGGCCTTCAGCTTCGTTGCCCCTCAGAACATCGTGGTTAATCTGCCGAGTCTGATCAGCTTTCCTGAGGACAGCTCGATGGCTTTAAACCTGAGCGATGCGGTTCATGCGCCCTACGGCTACGATAGCGTGGAGGTGAGCCATCCGTCGGACAGCGGTGTCATAACGGTTCAGATGGAAGGCGACAGCGTGGTGATACAGGGCGTTCCTGACGCCAGCGGAAGCGACCGCATCGTGCTGACGGTGTTCGGCTCGGAGGGAACGATGAAACAGGACACGGTAGATGTCTATGTTGAGCCGATGACCGACATTGCCATCAGGGTCGTCAATTCCGACCTCACCGAGCTGACTGATTTTGATTCAGTTAGAGTTGATGTAGATGGCAATAGTTATGTTTTTAATCCTGATGAGGTTTTACATCTTCAATTTCATCCTAATGATACTGTTGATTTTTATATTGGTGGTTATCAAGGAGATTCTTTAGGAAGTTTTGTTAGTCATTATTATCAAATTATTCCAGAGAATGATGTGAATGATACAACATTAGCAAGGATTTTCCCTTATGAAAACTTTAGGAGAAGCGATTATTATGGAAATGCAATTGCTCCTAAGGATAGTTTAATGATGTTTTTTGAGACTGCTATTGGCCCAAGAATGGCTACAACAGTAGATTTTGATCATGTTGATGATTCTTTGCCTCCATATTTTCCAGTTCCACCAGAGAATCCTCATGGTATGAAAATCATCATTTTTAGAAATGTTAATCGTGATGTTTTTCCACATGAGGATGGGACATCGTTAACGCAGGAGCAGGTTGATAGCATAATTTACTGGATAACCGATTTCTTCAGCGAGAGCAATTCAATGCAGAATATGCCGGAGATCATCGTTGCGGATGTGCTGGACAGCACAGATTGGTATCAGTATTTCCAACAAGAAAGTTGTTATGTTAGACCACATCCAGGAGAAATTATAATAGAAGGTAGTGACGCCTGTAATGCTTATGCTGCGTATAATGAATTTAATGATAATGCACAAGGATATATTTATCGCGGCGGCGCAAGCGTTGATGTTTATAATTTAGTAGAAGGCACAACTATGGAAGAATTTCTTACTGCTCTAATTATTCCTCTCTAATTATTCCTAATGAAATGAATTCTTATCGTTATAATATCTTTCCTGGTTATTCTGTTACAGAAGGTAACCCCCTAAGGCCAACAGATATTGATAAACAAATGCTCCATATAGCAGAGACAATAAAATACTGGGTAGGTGCCTTCGGCGTGCCATTGGTGTTGGGTCAGGACAGCGTGGATGTAAACGGCGAGTATCACCCTGTGTTAAAAGTGAGTGCAGGCACATATTTCGACGGCACACAGCATCCCAACGGCATGTTTCTATACGATTTTGATCCTGAATTTCATGCATCCCCATCTTGCAAAAGTCAAACTTTGCGTTAAGATAGCGTTTGGAGATAACACGAATGAGCAAGGCAGAGAAAGGCATCGCTTTTCCTGTGGAGGCAACTACAAAGGCCTCAAAATCTCTGTGGGGATAACTGCTCTGAGGCTTAAAGAAAAACTGAGCGTTAAGGTGAAGTGAGATGAAAAAAACGCTTGATGAGATAAAGAGAATCCTCAAAGAACATGAAAAAGAGCTAAAAGAGAGGTATGGGGTCAGGAAGATCGGGATTTTTGGCTCTTACATAAGAGGGGAGGCCAGAGAGGGGAGCGACCTTGACATTTTAGTTGAATTTGAGCCTTCCACAAAAATTAGCCTTTTAGAATTTGTCGAATTAGAAGGTTATCTCAGCGATTTGCTTGGGGTAAAGGTTGATCTGGTTGAGAGAGCTGCGTTGAAGCCAAGGATTGGCAGACGGATATTGAGTGAGGTTGTGTATCTGTGAGAAGGGAACCGATTGGAACCTCGTCGCCCAATCGTGCGGATATCCATCTCACTCTCCAACTCAGGCCGCCACACAAATTTGTTTTTCCGTAAGCCGGGTTTTATCATTCCCGTTGTCGATGGAGGGTTAAATTATGAATATCGTTATCGCACTTGGATTTGTTGGCTATTTGATGGCGGGATTGAGCCCGTTAGAAGATGGGCATCACAATTCGCCTGCCGTAGAAGGCAAGCCGTCGAAACTGATCCTGTTCCACATTGAAAACCAGCACCTTACGCCGCTTGAGGGCGTCTTTATCGCAACTTTTTTACGGGGGGCAGCGGGAAATAGCCGCAACTCAGTAGATTGGGCGTAATCCGAACCAGACTCCGCTCCCTTCGTCTGCGACCACAGGCCGCAATTCGGGCATGTTGCTTATTGCGAGGGTTGATGATATACTCAAAGGCATGAATTACAAGCGAATTGTTAAGTATTCGGCGATTTTCGTTCTGACTTTTTTGACGCTTTTTTCTTCATGTCGGAAGATTATCTCAGCTGAGGAATGGTTTGGTCTATACCTGAGCGGCCAAAAGATTGGTTTTCAGCATGTTGCGCTCAGGAGGCACGATGACGGCTTCCTGATCACCGACGAGGAATTCATCAAGGTGAAGATGTATGATCAGGAGAAGCGGCTCAGGACCATCTCAAACATCAAGGTGGACGGAGAGTTCAACCTGAACGCCTTCGAGTTCCAGATGAAGACTCAGGATCAGACCATGTCCGTCAACGGCTCATACTGGAACGACACGCTCTACATGAAGGTGAAATCTGGCGACATAACGAGGGAGAGGGCGATACCGGTCGGCGATTTGAAAGTCATCACGCCGAGCACATTCATGGGCATGCTGATGTCGCAGAGGGTTAAGCCCGGCAAATACCAGATGTTTGACCCGTCCACATTCAAGATCGACACTGCGACGGTGGAGCGCATCGGCAAGAAAGTCCTCGAACATCGCGGGAAACGGCTGAAATGCACGCTTTACAGGCTGTCGTATCTCGGCACATCAAACACATTCTGGGTCTATGACGACGGCAGGATCGCCCGCATCGATATGCCGATGCAGATAGTTGCCAGAGAGGAGCCCGCAAAGGAGGCTCAGAAGGTTGGCAGTCCGATGGATCTCCTGAGCTTCTACTCGATAAGGGTCGAAAAGGACATTCCGAACGACGCAAAAGAGGTGGTGCTCAGGCTGACGGGTATCAGGCCATCGTTCTTCGACCTCGACTTCGCACAGCAGTTTCTGGTCGAGAGCGGCGACACATGGGCTGAGGTGCGCATCGTGTCCGAGGGCAGGAAAACCGCCCTTGAGGACACCGCCCGCTATCTCGCGTCTGACCCGTTCATACAGGCGGACGATCCGCGAATTAAGTCCCGCGTGGAGCAGATCTTAAGCGGTATGGAGGATGCCACCGACAGCGCAAAGGTGCAGAGGATTATGGAATGGGTCTTCGGCTACCTGCAGAAGAAGCCGAGCGTGACGATGCCGTCCGCGGTGGATGTCCTCGAACAGGGTTACGGCGATTGCAACGAACATTCAGTCCTTTTTGCGGCTCTTGCGAGGGCCGCCGATATCCCGACTGATGTCGTCGTAGGCCTGATCTACCAGAGAGGGGCCTACTATTACCACGCATGGGATGCGGTTTATGTTAACGGTGAATGGGTCTTCGTTGACCCCATATTTAACGAGTTCCCTGCAAATGTGCAGCACCTGATGCTGAAACGCGGCGGGATAGATAAACAGTCCGACATCGTATCCATAATAGGAAATCTCAAAATAAAAGTGCTGGAGGTAAAGTGAAAGTATTAGTCAGACTTCCAAATTGGGTAGGCGACATGGTGCTGGCCACACCATTTATCAGGACCCTTCATGAAGCCCTGCCAGCGGCCGAGATTTATGTTGTCGGCAGAAGGCCATCCATAGAGCTCATCAACGAGAACCCTTACATATCCAGAATAAACATCATAAGGAACAGGGGGCTTCAGGAGGCAAAACTCATGCGGAGTGAGGGACCGTTCGACTTCGGATTCGTGCTGCCACCATCGTTCTCTTCCGCACTCTTTCTGAAAGTGGCAGGCGCTGAGATACGCGTGGGCTACTCGACGGATAACCGTGGGATACTGCTCACACATCCCGTTCCTGTCCCGGATCATCCTGTCCATCGTGCCACAAGCTTCGTCGAGCTCATAGGCTACCTTGTCAAACCTGCGCCTGAGGAGCAATACAGCACGGAGATCTACCTTGTTGACAAGGACTTCGAGCGTGTCGGGCCGATGATAAAGGACATACCTCGTCCGATGGTGGTGCTGAACCCGAACTCGGAGGCTCCTGCCCGCAGATGGCCGCCCATAAGGTGGATCGAGCTCGGCAAGGCGCTGATAGAGCGTGACATAACGCCTGTGTTCATCGGTGGCTCGTTCGACATGGCGCGCGTCAACAGGATAGTGCGGGAGATAGGCGACTCGCGCGCAGTCAACCTCGCAGGCAAACTCGGGATACGCGAGCTCGCTGCGCTCCTTTCGCTCGCAGATGCTGTCGTTTCAAACGACACCGGGCCAATGCACATCGCTTACACCGTCGGAACAAAAACCATCGCACTCTTCGGAGCTGGCGATGAACGGATTACCGGCCCTTACAGGACCGAGAACGCTGTCGTCGTGAGGGCGACCGACATCGATTGCCAGCCCTGCCAGAAAAACTACTGTCCGCTCGGCCACAAAAAATGCATGTGGGCCATCACGGTGGACATGGTTCTGGATAAGCTGCTCGAATTCCTCTGATGCATGCATCCCTGGTGGATGTGCGCAACCTCGCCGCAGGCTACGGCGGAAGGGCAGTAATTGAAGCTCTCTCTTTTGCCGTCTCCATTGGCCAGCTCTGGGCTGTCATCGGGCCAAACGGGAGCGGTAAGTCAACCCTCCTTAAAGCGATAACCGGTGAGCTCGGCCTCATGCGCGGGGATGTGCTCGTCAACGGCAGGCGCATTCAGGACTGGAAACGGCAGGAACTCGCACACTTCATCGGCTATCTGCCCCAGCGAATTAACATAAACAACTTCCTGACGGTCAGGGAATACCTCGAACTTGGCAGATACTTCAAACTCGGGCCTTTCAAGCCGCTTACAGCGGAAGACAGAGCCGTGATCGACAGGGTCGTGGAGCTCATCGACATATTCGGGCTTCTGGACAGGCGGCTGTTGGAGCTGTCGATGGGGCAATTGCAGCGTGTGAGGTTCGCAAGGATGCTTGTGCAGGAGCCGCGGCTGCTCGTCGTGGATGAACCACTGGCACACTTAGACCCGCATTTCGAGTTCCAGATAATGGACATCATCAACTCGCTTCTCGAGAAAGGCATGGCGGTCATCGGTGCGTTTCACGACATCGAGCTGATCTCAGGCTATGCCACCCACGCCATCCTGTTGCGCGGCGAAGAGCCTCTCGTCGGGGAGGCGGAAACGGTCATGAGCAGGGAGCACATCGAAACGGCGTTCGGCGTGGAGGTGAGGCGGTGCGACGGCAGGATTGTGCTTTATCCTCAAAGCCAGCCTGTAAACGGCGGTCACAGGAGGTAAAGCATGGAGAAACCGATTGTCTTCAGGAACAAGGGGCAGCAGCTCGTCGGCATGGTGCATATCCCTGAGTCAGAGGGCGGCAGGGTGCCGGCCGTGTTGATGCTGCACGGGTTCACCGGGCACAGGATAGAGACCCATCGCCTTTTCGTCAGGGCAGCGAGGCGGTTCGCCGAGAGGGGTATCGGTGCGTTCCGATTTGATTTCAGGGGCTCAGGCGAGAGTGAGGGCAGATTTGAAGACATGACCGTGCACGGAGAGCTGTCGGACGCAGTGGCAGCGTGGGAATTCATGAAGGCGGAGATCGATGAATTTGATACCGAACGGCTTGGCGTTCTGGGGTTTAGCCTTGGTGGATGCGTTGCTGCAATGCTCGCCGGAAGGCTGGCCGACCAGCTCAAAGCGCTCGTCCTGTGGTCTGCGGTCTCTGAGGAGCCATCGGATAACTTCGATTATTTCAAGTCGATGTTCGAGAACAGGCCGAACAAATCGGTCGATTGGGTCGAGCACAGCGGATACCTTGTCGGCAGGAGGTTCTTTGAGGAGCTGGATAATGTGCGCCCGCTCGCCGATGTCAGGAACTATCATGGCCCTGTGCTCATAGCTCACGGCAGCGAGGACAGGACAGTAAGCCCGGAACACGCAAAGACTTATTTCGAGGCGCTCAGGAACAACAGCGACGCCCGGCTGCACATCATAGAGGGGGCCGGTCACACTTATTTGCAGCGCGAACACGAGGAACAACTGATAAGGGTCACGGTCGAATTCTTAGAAAAACACCTGAAATGACCAGATGTGGGCGATCTACGCATTGATTTCAGCCTTCTCGGTGGCCACATCCGATGCGCTCGCCAAGCTCGCCATGAAAAAGGCGGACATCAACGAGTTCTTCATCATCTGGCTGCGCTACATTTTCGCATCCGCTTTCCTTGTGCCGCTCCTGATAAAAGTTCCCATCCCGCACCTGAGCACCCGATTTTTTCTCTGGCATCTGCTGTGGATCCCTACGGAGTCGGTGGGGCTGTATCTTTCGCTCAAAGCGCTCAAGATCTCGCCCATCTCACTTGTCGGCCCGATAATGGCGCTGACTCCGTTCTTTACCCTGTTCGTCGGCTGGTTCTTGCTCGGTGAAATCCCGTCGTGGAGCAAGGTTCCGGGCATCCTGCTGATAATCTTCGGCTCATTCATTCTCGGAACGGGCAGCACAAGGGTGCCATTCGGCAGGATGCTGCACGAAAAGGGTGCGTGGATGATGACCGCAACGGCATTCCTGTATAGCCTTTCGTCGGTAGCTGGTAAGGGGCTTGTGAACGAGGCCGGGCCGATATTTTTCGGCATCTACTACGCAGTCGCCATGCTGATAGTGTTCACGCCGACCGGCATCGCCAACATAGGCGGCGACCTAAGCAAGGCGAAATGGGAGCTTCTGGGCATGGGCTTCGCCTTCGCTATCATGATACTGTCCCACATGATGGCGGTCAGAAATGCGAATGTGGCCTACATGATTGCGATCAAACGCCTTTCAGGCGTCTTCAGCGTCCTCTGGGGCGGCATAATCTTCAAAGAACGGGAGCTTGGCAGCCGATTTGTCGGCGCATCCATAATGATTGTCGGCGCTTTCCTGATAGCGGTGAGTTAGGCCACTTCAGCGCAGGGAGTAACGCAACCCGCTGAAGAACCTGAGCTCCAGCCGCGGCTGCCTGATGGCCCTGTCCGCATCCTCGTAAGTGTAGTCGTGACGGCCATTTACAATCTCACCGTCAGGGCTGTAAGATGTGTCGTGCGCATACAAAACCGACTTGAAGAAGTAGTTGAGCCCCGCGCCAAGCGTCAGGCTCAGCTTCCTGTTTATCCGATAATACCGCTCAGCACCCACACCTATGCCCCACGGATTGCTCTTAACATCGAAATCCTCGTTCCCGCCGACATACTTGAAGTTCCCGACAAATCTGGCGTATCTCGGCCCGAAATACAGTTTCCACCTGTTCTTCTGATAAACAAGATCAAAATCGAACTGCCAGAAATGGCCTTTGTCCTCAGGGGTTCCGTTGTGCGCATCGTTGATGAAAATTCGCCTTGCACTGTCGGCATTGCCGGGATCGCGGAAGAACACCCCAACCGCCACTCGCATGGAGAACGGGAAATCCTCTGCCACATTGTCAAGCTCGGTGTAGAAATTAAATCCTGCGCCGCCGTTAAATCCAAGATTTAACCCCGAATAAAGG